>PUMX01000446.1 GCA_003552485.1 Candidatus Hydrogenedentota bacterium | reverse complement strand
GCCCTGCGGACGGGCGGCTCTATTGTCGCTTACCCCGTGTGGAAGACGCTGAATGGGGTTCAGAACGCCGCAGGCTACGTGGTTGGCTTTGCGCTTGATTACGACAAAGCGCACCGTGAGGCCGAAGTACTGCGCGAGCAATTGGTGGAAATGCGCCACTACATGGCGGCCTATTCGGAATTACGAGAAGAGAATGATCGTCTTCGGGCGAATCTGAGTTTTGTGCGGAATGAACCACGGTTGACTGTGGAAGCAGCGGAGGTAATTGGGAGATCGTTTGACGGCGCGTTGACAATAGACCGGGGCGCCGTCCACGGGGTGCAGGAGTCCATGTGCGTGCTCACGAGGGAAGGCATCGTGGGTGTTGTGGCGAAGGTTGAACCGTTTTTCTCTCACGTCTACACCCTGCATCACTCGAACTGCAAGGTGGGCGCAATGGTCAGCCGTAACCGGGTGCGCGGGGTGGTGCATGGCAGCGGGAGTACGGTTTCGCCGGTCGCCACCATGCAGTACATTGACCTCAAAGAGGATATTCGGCCGGGAGACACCATCATTACCAGCGGCGGCGGCATTTTTCCCAGCGGATATCCCATTGGCGTGGTAAGCAAGGTCGAGTACGACAGCGGCTCTTTGCTCAAGACTGCGCTGATTGAGCCGGCGGTGGATCCCTACCGTCTGGATGAGGTCTTTGTGTTGCGGGCAGCCTATCCCTCGGCCGAGGAGTTGGCGGGTCCGCAGGGCCGCGACGGCGACGCCTTGCCGGCCCCGCTCTATGCCGCGCCCGACGAGCGCACGCTACAGGAACGCTACGCCCCCTGATCCCTCCCACAATTGACGTATGGGCAAACATTTAATTTGGGCGGCGCTGGTGCTTGTGATAGCCTTGGCGCAGACCACATGGCTCGAGGCTATACGCGTGGCCGGCGTCACGCCGGACTTGGTTTTGCTGCTGGTGGTGTATTTCGCCATTGCGGAAGGCGAGGAACGTGCGATGTACACCGGAGCCTTGGGCGGTCTTTTCTGCGACATCATACGAGACGCGAGCTTGGGCCACCATATCCTAGCGCTGGTGATTGCTGGTTTTGTGATCGGCCATATTTCGCGGCGCCTCATCACCGAGCATCCGGCAATCAAGGCGGGGCTGGTGTTCATCGCTAGCGTCTTGTACGGCCTGTTGTACACCGGCATCTTGTACGTCCAAACTCCTCAAATCGGCGCCGTGAACACAATTGCCGCACACGTTATACCGGCGGCCTTCTACACGGCGTTAGTGACGCCCTTGCTCTTCTACCTACTTGATTGGTCTTTCCGCCGCGTTCAGCCAGCACAGGGAGGCTACGGACCTTGATCGACGCGCCCGAACGCACACGGTATGCTGGTTTCGAAAAGCGTATGCGCCTCATGCGCGTGAGTATCATCCTGGCGCTCGCGCTCTTGATCGCGCGCCTATGGCAACTGCAGATTATCGAGGGCGAACACTACGCCCGCGAAGCCGACAACAACCGGTTGCGCCCTCAAGTGCTGCAAGCGCCCCGCGGCATGATATTCGGACGGGATCCCAGCGTGGTCCTCGCGGACAACCGCGCCGCCACGGACTTGGTCTTCGTGCCGGCCGATTGCGATGATCCCGAGGCCGTGGCGCATCGACTCGAGGACTTGCTTGGCGTTGACGCCGCCCGGCTGCTGGAAGAGGTGGAACGATATCGCCGCCAGCCCTTCACGCAGATTCCCGTAAAACAGGACATCAGCCGCACCGAATTGCTGTTGGTCGAGGAACGCTCCCATTCGCTTCCCGGCGTACTCACTGTTGTGCGCCCTCAACGGCGCTACCTCCATGGCGCCACGGGGGGGCAGTTGCTGGGGTATCTTGGCGAGATTGGTCCTGAGGAACTCGAACATATGCGCCCCCGGTACCGGATGGGCGATCGCATTGGCCGGGCCGGCGTTGAACGGGCTTATGAAGATACCTTGCAGGGCCAGGACGGTCACTTACTGGTGAATGTGTATGCGTCGGGCTCGCCGCAGGTGCGTACGGATCCTTACGGCCGGCCTCAGGTCGAGTTTGACAGTTTCGGGCGGCGGTTGCGCCAGGAGACGCACCATCCCGCTGAGGCCGGCGGCTCGCTTCATCTGACGCTCGACATTGAGCTGCAAGCGTTCGCCGAGTCGCTGCTCGAAGGCGAACGGGGCAGCATTGTGGTGCTTGACGCGGATACAGGGGCGGTGCTCGCCATGGCGAGCATGCCAACCTATGATCCGAGCATTTTTGTCAACCACGGCCAGAACCAGGCGCGCATGGAAGCTCTGAACGACCCCGCCGAACCCATGAAGAACCGCGGCTATCAAGACGCCTACCCGCCGGGATCCGTGTTTAAGGTCATGATGGCCGCCGCGGCCATGGAAGAAGGCGTTATCGACGAGGAGACGCGCTTTCACTGCTCCGGACACTTTCAGATAAACAACCGGGGACGGCGCTGGCGCTGCTGGCGCCGGAGCGGTCACGGCAGCGTGAAACTTGATGAGGCCTTGGCGTACTCCTGCGACGTATACTTTTATAACATTGGGTTGCGGCTCGGCGTGGACCGAATCAACCACTGGGCCGAGCTGTTCGCATTGGGCGTGCCCACAGGCATCGACTTGCCCCGGGAGGAAATCGGCCTGATTCCGTCGCGTGAGTGGAAACGCGCCCTCCGCGAGCCCCACTTCCCAGATGAGCCCTGGGAATGGAATTGGTATGACGGCGACACGGTGAATCTCTCGATTGGCCAAGGCGCTGCATCAAATAGCCCGCTTCAGACAGCAGTGATGATGGCGGCGGTCATCAACGGCGGACGCCGGGTCTATCCCTACATTAATCAAGCACTGGGGCCGCGGATGTCGGAGCCATTCATGGACGCGGCTACCGTTGAGGCGGTGCAGGCCGGCTTGCGCATGTGCGTCGAAAAGACCACCTTCCCAACGGGCACAGGCCACCGCGCCAAGATTCCCGGCATGGACGTTTTGGGCAAGACCGGCACTGCACAGGTGGTGGCGTTGCATCATCATGAGGGCTATGACGATATCGAGGATATTCCCTATCATCACCGGCACCACGCCTGGTTCGTGGCGGG
>PUMX01000362.1 GCA_003552485.1 Candidatus Hydrogenedentota bacterium | reverse complement strand
TGACGCGCGATTCGCTGATACAAGAGCTGGCGAAGATGAAGCTTCCCCGCCATGCCGCAAAATTCGTCCACCGCTGCCTGTGTGAAGCCGCCACAAGCATCCTGCCCGGCGATATCGAGAATGATGAGTTACCTGCCGTGCCTAGCCGCGTCTTTTACCGGCTCAGCGAGCGGTTCGAGTCCGAAATGGACCAGTACGCTCGGGATATGCAGGAATTCTGAGCCGTCCACAAAAGACTTCTCCGGCGTATGTCCCGTGTTGCAGGGCATACGCCGGAGCCATGTAATTACGTGAACGCTTCGCGCTATGGGTTATTCGTCGTCTTGAGCGCGGGTAGCGGTTACGTCGATCTGCAGCACCACGCCATCGCGAATCGCGCCGTCGGCTATCCCTTCAGCTGGCTGCCAGTGGATGCCTTCGTAGTAGATGTCCCAGTTGGATCGATTGATGCTGAAGTAGGACTCCAGTTCGATGGTGTCGTCGGTCACGTTGATGACATCCAGCGGCATGCCGATCTCCCGCGTGACGCCATGCAGCGTGAAATCGCCCACCAACGTGTAACTCCCATTGTCTTCCTCGACCTCCGTGGCGACGAATTCGGCTGTCGGATATTCTTCCGTATTGAGAATGTCGTCGGTCATTGCCTTGCGAAGCGTATCGCTACCCGTCGCTACCGAGGCTGTGTGGATCGTGACGTCGGCGCGCAACGTCATGATATCGTCACCCTCGATCGTGAATTCGCCCTCGTACTCCTCGAAGGTTCCGCTCTGCGAACCGGTATACGGGCTCGAGCCGACCCAACCAATGGTGCTTTGCGCGGGCTCCACGGTGTATACGGCCTTGTCGGCCTCCGGCTCTTCTGTGTCCTCTGGCTCTTCTGTGTCCTCCGGCTCTTCGTCGGGCCTCTCTGGGCGTTCGCCGGGGGGCACGTCCTGTGCGGGATCAGCGCAGCCACTGCCGGCCAGCGGCATTGCCAGCAAGACCGTCAACAAAAGGGCCAAAGTCGTAACGGATATTCGCATGTCAATCTCTCCACATTCTCTACGATTTACGGGGTCTTGATCAGTGTTTGTTCGCTGCCTACTTGAAAGATGACATAATTCGGCCTTGGTTCGCAACCTTGGCGGCGCTTTGAGTCCACTGCAGACTCGCTACGTGCGAATTTGCCTCAAAGGCTGGTCCATGCCAGAATCATCGTGCGGGCAATGGTGTTCCAGCAGACATGGAGGGATAGGCAATCCATGGAACGTTACGACGTCATTGTGCTGGGTTTGGGCGCCATGGGCAGCGCCACCCTTTACGATTTGGCGCGCCGCGGCGCGCGCGCCATAGGGCTTGAGCGGCACGGAGTCGCCCACGGATTCGGCAGTTCCCACGGCGTCACGCGGCTCATCCACAAGGCGTATTTCGAGCATCCCGGCTACATCCCTCTGCTGCGCCGCGCTTACGAAAACTGGGCCCGCTTGTCTGACGAAAGCGGCGAATCGTTGCTCGTTCAGACGGGACTGCTCGTGACGGGGGCGCCGGACTCGCCGGTTATCGAGGGGTTAAGCCGCTGTTACGCCGAGCACGACTTGCCCCACGAACAACTGAGCGCCGGGGAAGCCATGGCGCGGCATCCGCAATTCGCTCTGCCGCGGGACTACGCGGCGTTCTTCGATCCCGGCGGTGGCTATCTGCTCGCGGAGCAGTGCATCGAGCACAGCCTTCGGCTTGCCGAAGAGCGCGGCGCCGCGGTGCGTCTGCATGAGGAGGCGACGGCCTGGAAAGCCGATGCGGGCGGCGTCCGCGTAGTGACGGAATACGACGAGTACGAAGCGGATTCGCTCGTGGTGACGGCGGGGCCGTGGAGCGCGGACGCGTTGCGCGATTTGAACCTGCCCCTGTCGCTGCGCCGCAAGGTGCAACTCTGGTACGCCACGCCCGATCCTGCTCCTTACAGCGCGGGCGCGATGCCGGTCTTCTATGCGGCGATGGACTACGGCGAGTTCTCCGGATTCCCGATTCGGGATGACGATGGCCTGAAACTGGCCGAACACACCGGCGGCGATCCCTTGGACAATCCGGATACGTTGGATCGCGGCCTTGAACCGGATGACGAGGACAAGGCGCTCCGATTTGTTCGCGACGTCCTGCCGGGATTCGAGCCCGAGCGAAGCCGGTTCAGCGTGTGCATATACACCATGACCCCCGATGAGCGCTTTATCATCGACCGTCATCCCGAGCACGCGAACGTAGCGATTGCGGCCGGCTTCTCCGGGCACGGATTCAAGTTCGCGCCGGTGGTAGGCGAAATCCTGGCGGACCTGGCCACCGAAGGATGTACGCACCTGCCCATCGAGTTCCTCGGCATCGGACGGTTCAAAGGCGCTGCGCGATAAAAGAGCAATGCCCCTCCGTGGAACGGAGCGCGGCCGAACCACGGCGGGGCGTTTCTTCAATGCAACACGCTACAAACTCGCCACGAAATCGTCGCGCAGTTGCTGCATCCGCTCGACGATTTCCGGCCGTTCGCTGGCGAAATTCTTCATCTCGCCGGGATCTTCCTCAAGATTCGCGAGGAACAGCTCGCGGTCTTCCTCGGTAAGCAACTCGCCGGTATCCGTCTCATCGCGCACGTTGCCGATCAGTTTCCACGGTCCCTCGCGCACGGCCCATTGGTCGAAGGGCTGCTGATCCCAATGCAGCACCTCGTGAGGCGATTGCGCGCCGTGGACGATGACGTCCGTAATGCTCTTCCCGTCGATGTTCTCGTTCACAAGGGGCACGCCCGCAAACTCCGCCAGCGTGGGCATCCAGTCGCAGCCGTGGCCCATCTGATCGCGCACTTCGCCCGCCGGGATCTTTCCGGGCCAACGCACACAGGTCGGCAGCCGGATGCCGCCTTCGAAGCAACTGAACTTGCCCGCGCGGTACGGTCCGGAATCACCGCCGCCGAAATGGGCGCGCTCTTCTTCGCTGTGGCCGTGGTCCGGCTGGAAAACGACGATGGTGTCTTCGGTCAAGCCCAGTTCATCGACGGCGTCGAGGAGTTCGCCGATCTTATCGTCTTGTGTGGACAGAAACGCGGCGTAGAGATTGCGCGGATACGGCAGGTCTTCATAGTATTCGAGCC
>PUMX01000330.1 GCA_003552485.1 Candidatus Hydrogenedentota bacterium | reverse complement strand
TGTCATTACGCAGGGCTTGACGCCCGTTGTGGGCGAAACGGTTACGGCGGAAGCTCTGGTCAAGGTGCTTGGCAAAACCGAAGAGCATGACGGCGACCCCGTCGTGGTCGAAGAGGATAATGTCGACCCACTTCCCGAGGCCCTGGCAGGTGCCGCGTCGCCGGTATACCGCATTAGTCCTCCGGGGGTGTTCAACGAGCCATTGACGATAAGGCTGCCAGCGCCGGCGGATCAGAACCGCGGCGATCTAGAGGTCTATTACTACAGTGAATCGCCGGGTCAAGAAGGCTGGCGCCGGGGCGAACGGGTCGTTGGCTGGCTTGTACAGGACTCATTACGATTTGTCGAAGAAGACGGTTTGACTTATCTCGAATTTGAGGTGAATCACAGTGGCGTTATGCAGTTGGGCAGAGATGTGAGCATGCGTTTCGGGAGCATAGGCGCTGTGGATATTCGCGCCTCCGGCTCGGGATGGCAGTGGCTCCTCCTCGGGCTAAGCGTCTTGTGGGTGATTGTGCTGGCAACCCCGCGGCCGCGCCGCCAACGGGTTCGATATGACAGTTCTCGGGAATCCACCAACTAATTCCGCCGTTGTTGATTGGATTGGCAAGGAATCCCTGAGTTCGGGAAAGGGGGTATGAAATGAGCGCGTTGACGAGAAATATCACGGTGGTAGCCATGTTGGGCCTGGTCATCGGCTTCACGGAAGTTCTTGCGGGCGAAGCCGCGGAGGCGGCTTCAGCAAACCCTCATGAGTCTAGTTTCGTGCGGATACACGGTCTCGGGACTTGGCACGCTCACCCGCAACCGACGGCCATCAGAGAAGGAAACAAGACCTTCTTTGGCTCAACAGATGAGAATGGGAACATCATCGTTTCCTCCTATGATCATGTCGAGGAACAATGGGTTCACACGATAATCGATTCTGACGGACGAATGGATGACCACATACAACCGGCCATACTGCTAAGGAACGACGGAAGAATACTGGCGGCGTGGTCGAAGAGGAGTTCCGATAGTAACGACATCCGGTGGGCGCTCTCCGAGAGTCCGTACGATATCGCGGAGTTCGGTGAGCATGACGCCTTTTTTGCGGGAGACGCGGGCGATTATCCGAAACTTGTCCAATGGGGTGAGGAAATACGGGTCTACTATCGCGCGAGCGCTTTTGATGTGTGGAACTACAGGGTTTCTACCGATGGCGGAGAGACTTGGAGTGAAGAACGGCATTGGTTGGACTTCTCCGCGTACGATCAGCCTGTTTCCGCGCACCGCGTATACCCGCACATCTACCGCGAAGGGGATCAGCTCCACTTTGTGATTGGAGGCTATCGAACGCAGGATAAGACAGTCCGGCATGGATACTTGGAAGATGGACAGCTTTTCGACAGTCACGGCAACCATATTGGGGAGGATGGCGCTCCCATTACGGAGTGGGACGCGTTGACCCCAGTCTGGCGGGGGACGGAGGACCACTGGACGGACTCGCCCAACGTGAATGACTTGATTGTGAAAGACGGTACGCCCTATATCGCCTTTGAAGAGATCAGGAGAATCGGCGAGGGCGGCGGCAGCGGCGATTTTCGAGCGCGGTGGGCCAGCTACCGCGCGGGCGAGTGGTTTGTCAGTGACGAGATCGTGGACATGGGCGGGGAAATACCGGAAACTGCGCCCACCCCGGGCTTGTATCATAAGGGGGGAATCTTCTTTGACCAAAACGATCCCTACACGGTGTTTGTAAGCGTAGAGGTTGACCATGACAAGCGAGCGTATCAGGTCCAAGAATGGACGACCACCGACAACGGCCACACCTGGGACATGGTCTGGGGAAGCAATGATGGCGAGGTTGAAGGGTATGCCCCTCACGCCAAGCGGGGCCAGGCGCTGAGTCCGCGGAATCACGATGGAGAGGAATTGAGGGTGCTATGGTGGGCGGGCAAGCATGATCGGTTTCGCGGCGGTGGAGAGGGCTTTGGTTTTGATGTTGTGATCAAGACGCCGGATACCGTTTCCGCCGATCCTCCCGAGCCCCTCGCGCTGGCGGAGAAGGTAGCCGATCACTACATCGCGACGCAGACTCCCGGACATCATTACGGGCATCTGCTTACGCTTTATGGCTTGGCCCGTGTGGCGGAGGCGTCCGGCCGCGAAGACTACGACAGCTATGTCGATGACGCGCTGGCCGAGTTGGTGAAGGAGGAGGTCCCGGAGAGCCCCATCGGGGGTAGTTTCCAAAACTACGCAATGGGCGGACTCGCAGGCATATACCGCTACGTTCAGGGCCGCCCCCACGGGGATGAAGCGCTTTTGCGCCGGTACGTAAACCAGTTGATCGAGGAGCATCCCCGCAACAGCGAAGGGCTGTTCTCGCATCCGCGCCCCGGTGATAGAGCGCCGGAGGAAAGAAGAATCTGGGTGGATTGCTTGATGGCTGTCTGCCCGTTTTTGTCGATGGCGGCGGTTGTACTCGACGAACCAGCGTTGCACGAGGAGTCGATTCAGCAGTACGTGCTCATGGAAGACGCGCTGTTCAACGAGGAGTTGGGGCTCTTTCACCAGTCCAAGAACTTTGGTTCCGTAGGCAGTGTGGCGCCTGACACATGGGGGCGCGGCAACGGCTGGGCCCTGATTGGCCTCGTTGAACTGATTCGCTTTCTGCCAGAGGAGCATCCTGAGCGGGAGCCCATGATCGCGCGGCTTGAACATATGATGGAGACACTGAAACCCTTGCAGGCGCCCAGTGGGCTATGGCGTCAGAATCTGGTGACAGAAGATTCCTATGAGGAGACCTCCGGCAGCGGGCTGCTGCTTTACGCGTTGGCGATGGGCCTTCGCAAGGGATGGTTGCCCGATACCATGAAGCCCATGGCGGAGCGCGCGTGGGCGGGGTTGGCGGGGACCGTCAGCTACGAAGGAGCCGTGCATGGAACATGCGTGGGCACCTTGGGCGCTAGCGACGCTCCCTTGGAGTACTGGTTGGAACGCCCCACGCAAACAGATGACTCACACAGCTTTGGCCCAGTGCTGCTGGCCGCCGCAGAGATGCATCTTTTGCGCGTTAATGGGCGCCCGGAGGAGGATTGGCCACACGCGCCCTAATCCACGCCGGCGGAAC
>PUMX01000360.1 GCA_003552485.1 Candidatus Hydrogenedentota bacterium | reverse complement strand
TTGGTCACGTTGCGGAAAATGATTTCTACGCCGGTGCACTCGCCGTTTTCATCGGTCATGCAATTGGCCGACAATTCAACACAGATGGCCCGGGTGTCTTTGCGCTTCATCCAAACCCGCACGCGCTCAATGTAGCCTTCGGCGTGCAGTTCCTTGTTTAGCCGCGGCAAGTCGCTGCTCACAAGGAAGAACTCTTCAAGGCTCTGCCCCAGCGCCTCCTCCGCTGTGTCCAATCCCCAGATCTTCACGCCGGCTGGATTCAAAAACGTAATGATCTGGTTCTCGTCGGTCTGGAGGATGCCATCCCGCATCGAGTTAACCACGCTGCGGTATTTGGCCTCCGACTCTTCAAGCTGGCGGATGTTATGTTTCAGGGCCAACGCCATCTTGTTAAAAGAGTTCGCCAGCCCCTCAATCTCGTCCCCCGTGTCGATCTTCAGCTTGAGTTCGAGGTCGCCCTGACCGATGATCTGAGCGCCCTCGTTGAGGAGGGAAACAGGGCGCACGACGTTGTTGTGGACATTACGGTACGCCTGAAGACACAGGAGGGCCACAATAAGCGCCGCCCCCGCCGAGGCCATGGCCATAGCCCTGTCAAGCCCGCCAAAAACCGCCGAGGCGGATCGGTAAATAACGAGATACCCGCCCGGCAGTCCTGGAAGCGGAGTATGGGCGGCGAAGGCGTCAATACGCGTATCGCTGGTCTCGAAATCGCGAATGCGCTGGACGCCCTCGCGCCCTTCTCCTTCTTCAATAGCCTCCAAAAGGGAAGGAGGCGCCGGCCGCGCTTCAAACGGGTACGGGCTCTCCGCCCCGGCTGGCCGCAACACCCTTGGCTCTTCCGATTCGCCTACAATAACCTGATAGTTATAGCGCCGCGACCCTTCGGGCGTGGCGCCGCCACTCTTATACAAATAGTGGAGCGTATCGCGCATACTGGCGACTTCGGCGATATACCCCAAAGTCACACCCGTCTCCGGGTGTTTCACGGGCGCTGCGAGCTCCACCTCGTAACGCGAACTTTCAGGGGGGAAACGAAGGTTTACGTAATCCGCTGCATCGATCGGCTCAATCCAACGGGACGGGGCCACGCCGTCTTCCTCGTCAGCCGTGGTTAGGACCAATTGTCCCTCTGGACCGTACAAGGAAAGGGCGGTAACCGGCTCCAGCGCCGTGTCCACCAGATGGCGCATCCAATCCAGCACAGCCCTGCGGTCTTGCGGGGAAGGCTCTGGATAATGCGGCTCCTCTTCCAACGCTTCAAGAAGGTCCAGAACCCGTCCTTCGTTGGCGAGGCGCGTAATCCCCTGGACACGGGCCGTAGTCCCGAAACTCAATCCCTCGGCAGTCTTCTCCGCCGCCGCCCTTAGGTCATCCATCACATCGGCGCGCTGCGTCGTGCGTAACGCCGCATAGCCTCCGATGAGGGCCAGCGCCATGGGCACAATCCCTACCCACAGGAGAGACGTGAGGATTCTTCGCTCGATCCCCCGCCGTCTGGGATTCTTACTTGGCATACGCCCCCAAAGAGAGCACTACTCGGCCACGCGCCCGCGCTTCAACAATTCACTCGTTTTTTCCAGAAGTTGCTCGACCTTGAAGGGCTTTGCCAGATAATCATCCGCTCCCGCTTCAAAGATGCGTTCGATCTCTTCTTCCTTGCTCAAGCAGGTGACCGCCATGATCGGCGTGTCCGCTGTGAGTTCGCTTTCGCGCAGGACCTTGCACACCTGGAAACCATCCAGCTCCGGCATGAGAAAATCGAGTAGAATCAGGTCCGGGGTCATTTGGGCCGCCTTCAGCCCCACCTCGGTCGCGTTGCTCACCTTGATCAGTTCGTACCCCTCGTTGCTGAGGATCTTCTCCATCATGGCAAGCGCATCGGGATCATCGTCGACAATCATGATTTTCTTCTTTGCGGGCGTCCGCTCGCGCGGGAACATATCGAAGTTCTCCCGAAAGGCGTCCAGATCTTCTTGCAAGATCCGGTAGTGGCCGCCAGGCGTGCGGGAGGCCTTTATCAGCCCTTGTCTGATCCAGTTCTTGATGCTGTGATGGGTCACGTGACAGATCTTGGCTGCTTGAAATGTTGTGTAAGCTTTTGTTTCGTTATCACTCACGGCGCGTACTCCTTCCAATGGACTCTAGATTTTGGCGGAAAACTTACCGCCCCAATTTGCAGTATACACAGTCGCTACGTGAATTATAGCGATTCTTGGAGGGCAATGTCAAGCGATACCCGGCGTTTTAGTGGAGAAAAGGGCTTTCTTATAGAAAACGTCTTTATGCACAGTGCCGAGGGGAGCCGGCGGCCCCTCACATCAGCGGGCAGTATTTACTCATCCCAGGCGCTGAAGGATCTCCGACGCGAGCGCAAACTCCTCTCGCACCAGGAGCGAAGGCATGAGCCGAGCCTCCCAAGGATAAACCCCAACCACAAAACGGTAAGCGAGCATCCAGACACACCACACGCACATCCACACGCCAAACAAGATGCCGAGGTAGCGGCGAACCAGGGCGGCATAAGCGCGGCGATAACCGGCGGCCAGCGCAGCCGGCGTGCTGCCACCGTCTTCAAGCGCCTCGGCCGCATCCGCCTCGGCTGGCGGCGTCAAGACCGTTCGCGGATAATGCACTCCATACGCGCATATCCCCAGCGCGATCGCCAGCCATCCCACAGATAGCGCCGTATACCACCCCGAAGGCTGCACACTCCAGCCGGATAGGGCGGCGCCCAGGGCCAAGCACAACAGAAAAATCGCCCCAGCCCCCGCCATTACTCGCGGGAGACTCTTGCCGTGGCTGATGGTCCAGTGTTCGCGCGTGGTTTTTGTTAGGCGGCCCACAATTGCAGCCGCCACGATGAGGAACAGGAGTCCCGCGCCGGTATAGCCCGCAAGCCGCAGGGGAAACATATGGTTTTGGCGTTCGTGCTGGGCTCGGGCCGCCCATTGCTCTTCGAAGACCGCAAGGACCAACAACGCATCCTCCACTTCGGCGAGCCGTTGGGTTGCAGTGTCCGCATCGGGAATGAATGCGTCTTCCCCATCGGATTCGCCCATCTCCCGGCGTACGCGAAGGCTATCGCGCTGGATGAGTAGCCCATTAACCAACGC
>PUMX01000129.1 GCA_003552485.1 Candidatus Hydrogenedentota bacterium | reverse complement strand
CGTGATGGTCTTCGCTTCTTCATCAATGGCGATGGCGTTGAATTGCGGATGCGCGGCGCCCCGGCTGCCCACGAAGTTGTGGCCGTTCTTCAACGCATGCCGCACAGCCTCTTCAGTGAGTTCCGGGGCAAGCACTATCGTTATCACGGCATTATCGGAAACGGACGTGCTGTGGCTATCGTCGCTCCCCTTAATGAATAGATCGTGATCGCGGTAGTATTCTTCAAGCAGCCTGTCAAGCAGCTCTTGCTCGCGGTTAAGGCGTCCGCCCAACTGCATTTCAATGCCCAGCTTATGCTCGTGTTCGACTATGTAGCTTCCGAAGTATTCAACGGCCTCCTCCCATGACACGTCAACTACGTTGTCCTCCCAGCGTCCACCGGGAACGTAATCCGCGGGGTGGGCCCAATATGACAGGCCTTCTTGCTCCGCAATACACTCCATACGCTCTTCTTCGGTCTGGTCGCGATCGGAAAAACCACAGGTGTTAAACAGGCTGGCGATATGGGGATGCGTCGTCAGTTCGTTACCCCGCACCGCAAGCATTCCACTCTCGCCTAGGTCCGGGTAGAAGGCCGAGGTCTCAATACCGCCTCGATGCCAAATCCGCGATGGCCGTTCCTCGATCCAGTTCGTCCACGGCCAAGTGGTTGAGGCGGTGGGCACAGTTTCGCGCTCGCCTTCGCGGGTGGTGTGGTAGTTGTCGTGATCGGTAATCGCCAGAATGTCGTAGCCGGCTTCGGCGTAGTTGTAGATCAACTGGCAGGGTTCGGCCCTGCCGTCGCTGTAGATTGTGTGACAATGGAAGTTGGCTTTGTATTGATTCACGTTATCCCAATCCACATTCGCGTACGGATTCTTAAGCACGCGCGGTCCCATGGTCTCCGCGCGCAAAGACGGCAAGACGGTCGTTACCGCCCCAAGCAAAACCGCGACAAGAACACATGCACTCATGAGTTGAGTCATACGCGAGATCTTCATGTGGCATCCTCCTCTACTTCGACGAAACCGCGCGCTCGTCAATGTGAAACACTACCCATTCAAGCCATGGAAACGGCTATCATCGTCTATTCCAGCTTGGGCGGTTGTCAAATGTCTCTGGACGCCGGATCGATCATCAACAAGACTTCGGACTTCAACCACGCAAGACAAGCAAACATCATTGTCTCGGTCGACCAGCGGCGCATACGCGGTCCCACAGCATACTGGAGTTGCACAACACGGGCGCTTGGGCAGTCAATTCCTCAGATTGGCCGGGGGTGATTTCTGAACTCGCGCTGGCGCGCATGAGTCAGCTAATATAGCTCTTCATGTGGGCGTCCACCGCGGCACACTATCAAGGGGAAGACTATGAGCACGTACACGCAAAGACTGTTTCTGGGATTGGCGTTATTGGTTGCGGCGATTCCAGCGTGGCCGCTGGATATTGGGGAGCAGGCGCCGCCGGTCACCTTCGAAACGCTCGACGGACTTGAGCGCCACATGGACAACTACGACACGCGCACCGGCACAGTCATGGTGTTCTTGTCATCGCGCTGCGAGACAACCATCGCGCAGATGGAGCGCATCAACGAGATCCACGTGGCGAACCGGTTTAATGTTCTGTTCATCGGCGTGAGCGCGAACCCCGAAGAGACTGGCGACGAACTGCGCCAGTTCGCCACCAACCTTGGCGCGATCTTTCCGATCTATCGCGACACGACCGGGGATGTCGTGGAGAGTTTTGGCGCCTCTACAACCCCGGAGTTCTTTCTGCTCAACGACGAGGCCATCCTACTGTATCACGGCGAGCTAGGCGGTGAAGCCGAGGAGCCCGGTCTCGAACAGGCAATCAACCAGTATCTTGACAGCCAGCCCATCGAAACAACTCATATGCAGGCCCAGGGAACGCCTATCGACGAGCCCGGACCGCCGCGCGAAATCGGCAACCAGTACGGATTGCCCTATTTGGCGGGCCAATTCATCTTCCAAGAGATCCCCGGCGCGGCCGTGCACCACTGCTCGACAGTGGCGGAAGCGCCGAGCGGCGACATCCTTGCGTTGTGGTACGGCGGCAGTTATGAATCAGCGGAAGATCAGGCGCTGTACATGGCGCGCCTTGAAGACAAGCGCTCAGGCCTGTGGACGCAGCCCGAGCGCGTGGTGTGGAATCCTGGACAGCCGCCGGGCAATGCCGTGGTCTTCCAGGGCCCCGGCGAAAAGATGCACATCATATGGGGACGCATGGAAGGCACATGGCCGAAGCGCCGCGGTTCGGGGTGGAGTGACTGCCGGCTGATGATCCGCACATCCGAGGACAACGGCCATACCTGGAGCGAAGACCGCGAGCTTGAAGATACCTACGGCTGGCTGCCCCGAAATACGCCGCTCACCCTCGCCAACGGCGACTTCGCCCTGCCGATCAGTGGCCAAGTCGAAGGTGAAGGATCGGGCTCGTTCCTCCTCGTGTTGAATGAGGATACCGGCGAGTGGAGCCGGCGCGGTTTTATCGAAGGCGCCAGTCAGCCAGCCGTCATCGTCCGCGATAATGGAGACCTGCTGTCAATGATGCGAAGCAGTCCACGCACGATGAAAAGCGTCTCCGGCGACAACGGCCACACCTGGACGCCCATCGAACCAACGGACCGGCGCAACCCCAGTTCGAGCAGCGCCATGATCAAACTCGAGAGTGGCCGCGTGCTTCTTGTATACACGGACACGGAGAGTGGGTCCCGTTACCCACTGGTCATCGCGCAGTCCCATGACGACGGCGAGAGTTGGGACGACATTATCACGCTAGCCACAGACTGGGGCGAGTTTTCTTATCCCAGCATCATCCAGGCGAGTGATGGGAAGATTCACCTCACGTATACCTATCGCCGCTATTCGATTAAGCACGTCGTGTTTAACGAGGACTGGCTCGAACACCAACAGGCCCGCCCGAACTAGACGTAGTACCTAAGACGCTCGGAAAGGAACCTGAGATTCAACACCAGCGCCGCCGTCTTCGAACAAAGCGACATCGCGTGAAACAAGGCGCACCAAGCAAAAGGACTTGCCGGCGTTCCGGCAAGTCCAAAATCTTGGCTGTCACATTGCCCGTCGTTCATGAGACGGGCGGCGCCGGAGCGTTACTCCGG
>PUMX01000224.1 GCA_003552485.1 Candidatus Hydrogenedentota bacterium | reverse complement strand
GTCAACCGGCGCCGCTTCGACGTGCTCATTCTGGATGTCGACTTGGGGGGCGAAAGCGACGTGGACCTCGTCTCCTTCTGTCGTCGGCAAAGCCCGGGTACGCAGATCATCTTGCTGTTCGAACTGTCGCGAATTGAAGCAGCTATTCGAAGTCTGCGCCAGGGCGCGTTCCTCTATCTACCCAAGAACACAGATCCGCCGGACGTGGCCATGGTGGTGAACAAGGCGTTGCGCGCCGTCGAGACGGAATCGACGATGCAGGAGTTCGAGCGCACGCTGTTTCAGGAGATGCTTGGCGGCAGCCCCGGCATGAAGCGCGTCGCCGAGCTGATCACGAAGGTTGCGCCGACGGACACCACCGTGCTGTTGCTCGGCGAAAGCGGCACGGGCAAAGAGCTGATGGCCAACACCATCCACCGGTTCAGCAACCGGCGCGACATGAAGTTCGTCGCCATCAACTGTGCCGCGCTGCCCGAGACCCTGCTCGAGAGCGAGATGTTCGGCCACGTGAAAGGCGCGTTCACGGGCGCCGACAGCGATAAACGGGGGCTGTTTGAAGAAGCGGATGGCGGCACAATTTTCCTTGACGAAATTGGCGACATGGCCCTGGTGACGCAAGGAAAGTTGCTGCGGGTTTTGCAGAACGGTGAAATACGGCCGGTCGGCGCGTCGGTCAGCAAACGCGTCAACGTGCGCATCATCGCCGCGACCAACCGTAATCTCGAGGAGGCGGTGGCCGAAAAAGCTTTCCGCGAAGACCTGTATTTCCGCCTCAACGTGGTGCAGATCCGCATACCGCCGTTACGGGAGCGGATGGACGCGTTGCCGCGGCTTATCGACTTCTTCCTGGCGCGTTACGGCGCAAAGTACGGCCGTGACATCGCCTATATCGATGATCACGCAAAGGCGCTGCTGAGTTACTATCCATTTCCCGGCAATGTGCGCGAACTCGAAAGCATCATCGCGCACGCGGTCATTATGTCGGAGGATGGTGTGATTCGCGCCAGGGATCTGCCCGACTACGTGACGCATGGCGCGCGGCCGAGCCTGGCGTTGCCTCATCACACCGTAGACGAGATTCCATCGCTGAAAGAGATGGAGGCCCAGCTTATTCGGACGGCGCTCGACCGGCTCGACGGTAACCAGACCGAAGCCGCGAAGAAGCTGGGCATATCGCGGTCTACATTGTGGCGCAAGATGAAGGAGTACGGCATCCCGGCCAGTTAGCGGCGCCCGCATTCCCCCTTGGATACGGGTTTCCCCCGCGAAGCCGTGGAAGCGCGTTCAAGCAACGGCGGAGTCTCTTGACCTCGAACCCGCAATGGGGAGCAGACACCAGTGAAAGCGCTATTCTTTGACGGACAAGCGAGCATGCGCGACCTCGCTGAACCCGGCCCGCCGCCCGGCGAGGCCCTGGTGCGCGTGCTCATGGCGGGCGTGTGCAACACCGACCTCGAAATCATGCAGGGGTACATGGGCTTTCAAGGCGTGCTCGGCCACGAGTTTGTCGGCATGGTCGAGGCCTGCGATAACGAGCATCTCCGCGGCAAACGGGTGGTGGGTGAGATCAACTGCGTGTGCCATGATTGCCGCTACTGCCAGCTCGAAATGCCCAACCACTGCGCGCGCCGCACCGTGCTCGGCATTCTCAACCGTAACGGCGCGTTCGCCGAGTATTTGACGCTGCCCGAAGAGAATCTTCACATCGTTCCAGAGGGCGTGCCCGACGAAGTCGCCGTGTTTACCGAGCCCGTGGCGGCGGCTTTCCGTATCGTCGAGCAACTCTCCATCGAAGACGGCCAGCGCGTTATCGTGTTGGGCGATGGCAAGCTCGGGCAGCTTATCGCGCAGGTGCTATGGCTGCGTTCCAAGAACACCTTGTGTGTAGGCAAACACCCATGGAAGCTGGCGTTGCTCGATGCGTTGAACATTGAGACCGCGCTGAGTGATGATTCCATCGAGCCGGGCGCCGATGTGGTTGTCGAGGTCACGGGCTCGGCCGCCGGGCTTCAGCGGGCGCTCGAACTGGTTCGGCCCGAGGGCGCGGTCGTACTCAAGACTACCGTGGCGGGCGAATCAGCCATGAACATGAGCCTGCCCGTCATTAACGAAGTGCGCATCGTCGGTTCGCGTTGCGGCCCGTTCCGTCCCGCGCTCGAGGCCCTCGCGTTGGGCAACGTCGAGGTGCGCCCGCTCATCAGCGAGACGTATCCTCTTGCCGAGGCGGCTGAAGCCATGGAGCGTGCAAAAGCGCCGGACGTTATGAAGGTGTTGCTGCGAGCCTGAGCGGCGTCCCAGCGCAGCGAAATCGGGCCCAATGATTATGCAACCCGCGGCTACGCTCGCCATCCATACGGGCGGAATCGGCGACTTCCTTCTGGCCTGTCCCGCCTTGAAAGCCTTGGCGGCGGACGGCGATCCCCTTACCCTCGCCGGCCAGGCGGACCGGCTGGCGTTGGCCCAAGCGGATGGTTTCGCTCGACATATTGTCTCGTTGGACGCCATCGGCTTTGATTCCCTATTCGCCGAACCCCACGAGCCATTGCGCGGCTTTCTCGCCGGCTTCGAACGGGCCGTTGTGTGGATGCGCGACGACGACGGCGCGATCGCCAGGGGACTGGAGAGTTGCGGCGTGAAGCACACGCAAACCTTTCCGGGCCTGCCGGCCGCCGATTGGCGGGGACATGCCGCGGACTATTACGCGCACTGCCTGGGCCTGCCGCCGCAGCCGCCGTTGCGCCTAAACATTCCGCCGCGCGGAACGCCTTTGGATGTGGTCATTCATCCAGGCAGCGGCGGCGCAGAGAAGAACTGGCCTATCGGGCGGTTCCATGCGCTGGCGGCGCGGCTGCATAATGAAGGGCGCGGCGTGGCGTGGGTGACGGGCCCTGCGGAAACCGATCAGCCTCCGCCCGCATGCGCGACGGTGATCGACGAACCGGCGCTCACGGCGTTGGCGGAGCGTCTGGCCGGAGCGCGGTGCTACGTGGGCAACGATAGCGGCGTGACGCACCTCGCGGCCGCTGTGGGCGGGCCGGTTGTGGCGATCTTCGGCCCGACCGACGAACGCGTCTGGGCGCCGCGCGGCGAGAAGGTGCGCGTGTTGCGTGGCGAACCCTG
>PUMX01000428.1 GCA_003552485.1 Candidatus Hydrogenedentota bacterium | reverse complement strand
TGTGACACTCAGTCACTCCAATGTGACAGAAAAATCGTGTCAGAAAGTTATTGGTATTGTCAATCCACTGAGTTGTATTATTTATATCATACAAACACAACACCAGCTACCTCGTGAAGCACATCAAGCATAACAGGCTGCGAGACGACCTGCTGTATCAAACCCAAGAGGTTCCGAAGCATTGCGCTACGGATATTGCTCTTGGACGGATAAAGCGCTCTCGTTCCCTATGATTCCGGCTGGATGCGGATGGGATTCGTGTACAGCCACGGCGTCCATTCGCCCAGGATATCCAGGTCCGCGACCAATCGGTAGTTCCCGGCGGTTTCCGGGGCATATTCGAATACACGGCCCTCGCTCTGGGTCACCTGCTCTCCATCACGCAGCAGCGTGAACCGGACCGGATAGGGCGCTTCGGCAATCAGCTCCACCCCTGCTGGTCCATTCACCTCGTCGCCCATCATATGTTTACCCTCGCTATTCTCGGCGTAATACACGAAGCCACGCGCATCGGCTAGCATGTCGAAGGCGACGAACACGCGGCCCGCTTCCAAACCGGCGAGAATCGCCTCCTCACTGAGTTCCTCGGCGATAATGTGGGTGTTGAAGAACCGGAGGCTGCGTTCATAGGGGTCCAGGTCGATGCGGAAAAGCTTTTCGCCGGGTTCCAATGGTCCCGTCCACCAGCGCAGAAGGGGCCGGGTCAACAAGTTCAATTCGAACTCCCGCACGACATCGTCACTACCCGTTTCCAAGAGCAGGAGCGTATCGTCCTCGGTGTAGAATCCGCGGACGCCGACGTTCTGGTGCGCGTCGTTTCCGCCAATTCCCACGATGCGCCGTTCCTTGTTTAACTCATCCCAGCGCGCGTGAATCTCAGGCAACGGCTGGTAGATTGTGCGCAGCACGTGGTCGGGGTAACGGCGCATGGAGAGGATAATGTCCGGCGCCATTTCGCCGATGTCGGCCTTAATAAACAGCGTGTGGATGTTGTAGATTTCCATGCCGTCGAGCTGAGGCAAATCCCACATGCGATCCTCTTCGGTGTGCGCGAAGAAGAGGAGACCGCCGTGCTCTTCGATTTGACGGGCCAGCTTGACGGGATCCTCGGAGCAATCCAGCACCACATCCTCGGGCAGGCCCCACGGCATGAAGCCTTCGCGCATCTCGTAGCCGCGCACGAACAGCACCCCGTCATACACGCCCCGCCATCCTTTGCCGTAGTCAGCGAGCCCATCGACGCAGTGGTCGCTCATCAGCAGAAATTCGATCTCCGCCTCGTGGGCCGCTTCAAGAATCTCGGGATACGTGATCATGCTATCGTGGGAGCGGTGCGAATGGGCGTGGCATACGCCTCGGTAGGTGGGCTTGCCAATGTCGCGTTCGACATCGCGCCGTTGCGCCGCGATAGCCTCCCATGCGGCGGCTTCGCGCGGGAAATTGTAGAAGCGGTTGTACGCGGCGCCGTGGAAGAAGTACACAGCAAGGCCGATGGCGAGCAACACTATGATCCCGGCAAGGCGCAGGCCCCATCGCAAACCAAAGGCGAACGAACGGCTTCCCAGTGATGCTCTTCGCTTGATACTCATGATGTAATCCTCAGTCGAACAATTTGCGTTGTTATTTGAAGTACGGGAATACAGCTACGGGATACCATGCGTTTCCTCTCACAAATAAGTCAACAGGCCATCTGATAGAATAACCCATTACCATGAAGAGAGCGCTGGTATTTTGTGCAAGGGATTGGCGATCGCCCAACGCTGGCTGGATCGAACGCTATGGTCACCAAGTGTTTTCCCGTTTGGCGCAGCGCGGCTATCGCATCTCGTGGGTGTGCGAGGAGCAGTTTGGCCGACTGCTTGGCGGGGATTCCAAACGCAACGTCGACACCGTCGATGGCATTCAAGTCGCCCGGTTGGGCCTGCCGATGTTCCACGGCCCCATGAGCCGGCTACTTCTTTCCCGGCTCGCGAATACGAACCGGTTGCGCGATCAGTATGACGTAATCATAGACTGCGTGGATGGAAAACCGATGCGCGTCCCCGAAAACGCGGATATCCCTGTGGCCCCGCTTGTGTTCCGACTGGACGCGCGCACGCCCATATCAGACGATCCGCCAAGCCCCTTCCTGGCGGTTACGGAGCGGGTCCGGCGCCAGCTTGCCGAGGCTGGGGCTGGGGAGGAAGACATAGTCTACGCGCCCTATGGCGTGGATGCGGAGCAATACGCCCCGCCGCGGGCCCGCCACGACGGGCTTGTGCTTGCCGCCGTTGATGACCGGCCGCGCACGCTACTACGGGCGCTGGCCCATTCATCGATGCGCCCATTTCCTCTACACGCTGTGTTGGTAAGCCGCAAAAAGCCCTGGTCCTTGCCGCCGGGCTTCCAGCGCCGGTCCGCTCTGACCAAGTACGATCGCGCCGAATTATTCCAACACAGCACCGTTGGCTTCTGCGGAGAAGGCCGAGAGCACGAGGCACTGGCGATGGCGGCCTGTGGCCTGCCCGTTATCGCCCCTGCTACAATGGAAGGCGAAGAATATGTGAAGGATAACGTGACAGGGCTATTGTACGAACCCCGAAATAATGTGTCATTAAGAGAGCGTCTGACCGCTGTTTTTGAGGATGCAGAATTGCGTGAACGTCTGGCGGTGCGGGCGCGCGAAGGAATACGTATACAGACATGGGACAAGACAACGGACCGCATACAAGCAGTGTTGGAGCGCTTATAGAGCGCCGTCCGGCGATAATCGCCGCCGTCGCGGCGGGCATCATAGCGCTGGCTTGGTTCTTCAGCCGCACGGGCGGCGGGCTGGCCTTCGGACCATGGCAGGGCTTGCTACTGCATGAGCCCTATAAGCCAGGCATGCCATTATTATCATATGGTCTGGCGCAACTGCATAGCCTGGCGCCGGGCTTGAGCGCAGCGGGTTGGCTTACGACGATATCGCTGATCGCGGGCGCGGCCCTGTGCGCCCTCGTCGCTTGGCTGGGCGCATGGCAGGCCTGCCGCGTCACATCGCCGCAAACCGCCATGGCCAGCGGCGTGTTGGCGGGAACGGGCGCGACGTTCGTGCCGACCATCTCCTACGCGGCGACAGGCGGCGGCCCAGCGACGCTCACCGC
>PUMX01000082.1 GCA_003552485.1 Candidatus Hydrogenedentota bacterium | reverse complement strand
TCGCGCCCGCACACATCGGACAGGGCTCGAGCGTCACAAACAGGCGCGCGCCCTCAAGCCGCCAGCTTCCGAAATGGCTGGCCGCCTGAGTGATGGCGAGGATTTCCGCGTGCGCCGTCGGATCCTGGAGGGGTTCGCGCTGGTTATGCGCTTTGCCGATGATGTGTCCCTCATGCACAATTACGCACCCCACGGGCACCTCGCCAACTTCCAGGGCGCGCTCGGCTTCTCGAACGGCATACTGCATGTAGCGGTTTGTATCGTCAAGCATGATGGCAGATTGTGCTTTCCCCGCCGCCGTATGTCAACTTGAATCCGGCGGCGCCGCCGTCTATCGTTGCGACTAACCAGTGAAAGCGAAGGAGACTTGCAGGCCTTGTTGAACCTGTGTCCAGGTCTTCTTGACCACTTCCGGCCGCATCAGTAGAATGGATCAATGCAAGCTGATGGTAACCTATTGGAGTCGGGTCAGTTAGAATTTTTTTAGCGAAGGTTGGCGCGTGCGAGCGTTCCTGAGCTGATAGCTGGGAACTCGTAGCGCGCTGTTGTCTTCTGACAGTAACGGCGCAATCGCCAGCAGCGGTTCACGGACATCCGGCGATTGGATGGCGCCATTGTGTCAACCGAGAGTTATTGAGCGGCCCGGCCAAGTTAGGACCCGTATTCCACGGGCCGCCTCGGGTAGCTTCGCTGTAACGCAGTAAGAGGGAAGAGGGAGCTTATGACCGATCCCCGCGAGAATGGCCTCAGCCGCTACTTGGCGGAGATCTCCCGTGTACCGCTATTGTCCGCCACGGAAGAGATTCGGCTCGCCCGCGCCGCTCAACAGGGAGACGGGGAGGCGCGCCGTAAGCTGATCGTCTCGAATCTTCGGCTTGTGGTCAGCATCGCCAAGAAGTATCTCTATTACGGTCTGCCCCTGCTCGATCTCATCGAAGAGGGGAATATGGGGCTCATGAAGGCTGTCGAACGCTTCGATCCAGAGCGGGGGTGTAAGTTTTCGACATACGCCACATGGTGGATCCGTCAAGCCATTACGCGGGCGCTGTCAAATTATGGCCGCACCGTGCGAATTCCCGTCTATGTAACGGACAACGTTGCACGGTATAAGAAAGCGGCCGATGAAATATACAGCCGGACCGGCCGCCAGCCCGATGCCGAGGAAGTCGCCGAGAAGCTTGGCATCAAGGTCAAGGAAGCGAAGAAACTCGAGTCTTTCGTACACGAAGTAGCGCCGCTGGATCATCCGGAATCCGCTAACGAAGGAAACACCAGGGGCATCCCGGAGAGTCTCGAACCTTCGGCGAGCAATGCTGCCCTTCACCAAATCGAGATTGACCAACAACTCCAAGAATTGATGAAGGAGTTAACAGAACGCGAAGCAAATATCATTAGATACCGGTATGGCCTGATGGATGGCAAGGCCCACACCCTCGAACAAACGGGGCGCCGTTTCGGTCTTACGCGGGAGCGGATTCGACAAATAGAGAACGACGTCATGAAACGGTTGCGCAGTTTCGTGAGGGAACACGCGGAAGATTTTGAGAAACCGTGAACCCGCGGCGCGCTGATTCTACAGTCACACGGTGAGCGCGGGCCCCGGCGCCCGGATCTTTTCTAAGCCAACCCACGGGGAAAACACTCACAGACCATAGGGGGCGAGGACTGCCCGTAAAGAAGGAAGACCAGTAAATGGATTTGGCCGCCTTGGTGCGAAATGTACCGGACTTTCCCAAGCCCGGCATACAGTTCAAGGACATTACGCCGCTTCTCATGAACAGCCAAGCGTTCCGCGAGATCATTGATGGTTGGCGCGAGCGCTACGCAGATAAACACCTCGACGCCATTGTCGGGGCTGAAGCACGCGGATTCGTATTTGGCGCACCGCTAGCCTATGCCATGGGCTTGCCGTTCGTGCTCATTCGCAAGAAAGGAAAACTGCCTGCCGACACGTTCTCCGTGGAGTTCGAACTCGAGTATGGAACCGCATCGTTTGAGATACACACCGACGCGCTCAACCCCGGGGATAGAGTCGTGTTGGTGGACGATCTGCTCGCAACAGGCGGCACGATGGCGGGCATGGTAAAGCTTGTTCAGCAGCTTAAAGCGGAAATCGTCGAGTTAGCCTTTGTAATCGAGCTAGGCTTCCTCGATGGACGCGCGCAGCTGAAAGGCGTGCCCATTCACACATTGATACAGTACAACAGCGAGGATTCTTAAGCATGACGCAAGGCGCGACGACACCAACAGCTCTGGAAGTAATTCGAGAAGTCCCACGTGGGCAGTTCAAGCATGTTCTGTTCGACTTCGACGGCACCATCAGCGTGTTACGCGAAGGCTGGCAACGTATCATGGGACCGGTCATGATCGAAATGATCTGCGGCGACACCGAACCGACGCCCGAAATCGAGGCCGAAGTCGAGGCGTTTATCGATGACACCACGGGTGTTCAAACCATCCTTCAGATGGAAGGCCTCATCGAGCTTGTCCGCAAGCATGGGCGTGTGCCCGAAGATCAAATCCTGGACGCCCACGGATACAAGGAAATCTACAACGATCGACTCATGGTGCCCGTCCGCGAGCGAATAGCGCGGCTCGAATCGGGGGAGCTTTCCGTCGAGGAGGCGACCGTGCAGGGTTCGATACCTTTTGTCCAGGGCTTAGCGGAGCGGGGGGTGACCCTGTACCTTGCGAGCGGAACGGATCATGACGATGTGGTCAACGAAGCCACCAAACTCGGCGTCGCCTCGTATTTCAATGGCGGCATATACGGCGCGCTGCGCACCTATGAGGAATCCAATAAGGAAAAGGTGATTCAGCAAATCATAGCGGACCACAATCTGCACGGCGCGGAAGTGCTGGTCTGCGGCGACGGCCCCGTGGAATTGCGCAACGCCAAGGATAATGACTGCATCGCGTTGGGCGTGGCGTCCGATGAAGTAGAGGGCGCCGGGTGGGACGACGCGAAGCGCGAGCGGTTGAAGAAAGCCGGGGCCGACTTGCTCGTTCCCGATTTCCAAGAACACGAGGCGCTTCTAAGCTACCTCTTCTCCACAGAATAGGGCAAGCGAGCCGCCTATCCGGATAAGCCGACGGGGCCGGGCTTGCGTCATGACGCGAGCCCGGCCCCGTT
>PUMX01000569.1 GCA_003552485.1 Candidatus Hydrogenedentota bacterium | reverse complement strand
GGCGACCTTCCCATCCGCGTCTTTCGGGCGCCCGCCCGCATCAATCTTCGCGGTATGCATGTGGACACGCACGGCGGCTACCTCAACTTGATGACCCATCAGCGTGAGACCGTAATCGCCGCCGCCGAAGCTGAACCCGGGCATATCAGCGTCTACAATACGGATTCTTCGTTTGAACCGGTTGAGCTTGACTTGGATGGCGGCCGCTCCTTTCCCGGACTGGGTGAAAGCTGGATGGAGTTCATCAATAGCCCCGAATTTGAACGGGATCGTACGTGTCGGCCCGGGCATTGGGCGCACTACATTAGCGGGTGCTACTTCAGTCTGCGTCACCGCTTCCCGCATGATCCGCCGCCGGGCGTTCGGGCAGCCATCGCGGCGGATATTCCACATGGCGCCGCTTTGAGCTCGTCAGCGTCTCTATGCACGGTCCTCCTGTTGGCGTTGCAGAGAATCGCGGGATACAGTCTTCCGGCGCATGAACTGATCCTGGCTGAACAAGACGCTGAGTGGTACACGGGAGCACGGACAGGGACCAGCGACCAAGCCGCAATGATTCTGGGCGAGCGCGACGCCATGCTCAATGCTGCGCTGCGCCCTGGCGAGTTGAGCGACTGTCCCGTGTCCCCTGTCCCGTTCCCGCCCGCCTTGCGTGTGGTGGTGATCAACTCGTACACCCGCCGCAGCCTCAGCGGTAGTCACCGCATGGCGTATATCCGCAACCGTTTCGCATATTCCCTGGCGCTTGATGTTCTGCGCCAGGAAATGTCGCGCGCGGGATTGCCACGTGACTTTGTGAACGGCATGCGGTATCTCAGCGACATTACCGGACCCGCCTTCGGCCCGCACGGTGGCCAGGCCGCGCTTTGGCGGCTCTTGCGGACTGTTCCCGAGCGAATAGAACTGGATGAACTCAAGCGCCGGTATACGCTTCCGCATGCGGATGAGCAGTACGCCGCGTATTTTGATGGATTCCCTGACGAGCAACGGCCCACGACGATCAATCTGCGCGGCCCGCTCATTTTCGGCGTGGCGGAATCGGAACGCGCGCGTCTCTTTCCTCACTTGATCGCGGGTGAACACTATGAAGAAGCTGGCCGCATGATGTCGCGGGGTCACGACGGCGACCGCGTTGTGGACAGTAAAGGCGAACCCTGCGCCTTTCCTGTGGACGACGCCACGCTTGGCCGTTATATGGACGAGGATGTGCCCATCGAGCAATGTCCCGGCAGCTACGGCGCCAGCAGTCCTGCTTTGGATGCGCTGGTTGACCACGCCTTGGCTTCCGGCGCATTGGGCGCGTGCCTGACAGGGGCGGGCATTGCTGGTTCCGTGTTAGCTCTTTGCCGAACCGAGAGGGCTGATGACTTTGTGCAGCAGATGAGAACGTTCGTTGCATCCCCAGCCTTTGCGGAGCGGGCGCATCTCGCCACCCAGCCTCGGCCCGAAGACAAGTCCGCGGTAACGAACCAAGCCGTCGCCTCCGCATGCGAGATACGCCCGGATCAAGGCAACAACTGAGGTTATGAATGCGCGCAGGGCGCGGTTAACCGCTAACGGCAATCACTCCGGTTGTTATGGCAAACCGCGGCTGACGGCTCCTTTCGGACCCTTTTCTATGTTTCCAAGATACACTGCGAATATGCTCTTGATTCTGTATTATCAAATAGTGTAGGATGAGTTTCAGAAGGAGATACACGGAAAATGAAATTGAAGATTGTCTTAACACGCGCCTTGGTTGTTGTCGGCGCGGCGGCTGTACTCGTGGGAGCGTTGAGCGGTTGTGGCGCGCCCGCGCCGGAACACGATCGGCTCTCCGTCTTTGTGAGCATTCCACCTCAGGCTTACTTTGCCGAGCGTTTAGTGGGTGAGCTTGGCGACGTTTACGTCATGCTTCCGCCTGGGGCGGACAGCCACAGCTACGAACCGCGGCCGTCCCAGTTGCAGGCGTTGACGTATGCGTCGTTGTACGTTCGCATTGGGGCTGACTTTGAGGTGGCGTCGTGGGATCGTATTCGCGACACGAATCCTCGAATGACAGTGGTAGACGGCCGCGACGGCGTGCAGCTTCGGCATATGAAGGAGGCGGAAGCGATGGGCCATAGCCATAATCACAGTCATGCGCACGATCATGGTCATGATCACAGCGAGGGCGCGCCCGATCCGCATCTTTGGTTGGATCCCCGCAATATGCAACACCAAGTGCGCCAGATGAGCGATGCTCTGCAGGAGCTTGACGCCGCCAATGCCGAAACCTACGCCGAGCGGGAGGAAGTGCTGATTGCCGAGCTTGAGGCGCTGGACCGTGAGCTGCGCGAGACGCTGGAGCCGTTCGAAAACAGCGCGTTTTGGGTGTACCATCCGGCCTGGGGCTATTTTGCCGACGCGTATGGCTTGCGCCAAGTGGCCATTGAACAAGAAGGCAAGGACCCTGGTTCGAGGACATTGCAACGCCTCGTGCGTCAGGCGCAAGAGGACGATGTCGACATTGTCTTTGTCGAGCCCCAATTTGATACGCGCCACGCGAAAGTGATTGCGGACGAGATAGGCGCCGAGGTGGCGGAACTTGATCCGCTGGCCGAAGACTACATGGATAATCTAAGGACAGTTGCCGAGTCTATCCGCAAGGCGGTATCCTGAGGTATGACTGATCCTGTTGCTGACATACAAGACGTTACGTTTCGATACGGGCGCACCACTGTGCTCGACGGCGTGTCGCTCCAGATAAGGGCCGATGATTTTCTCGCGATTGTAGGACCCAACGGCGGCGGCAAGACGACGTTAGCGAAGATAATGCTTGGACTGCTCGCCCCGGATGGGGGGACTGTGCGTCTGTTCGAAGACGCGCCCGCGCGGACCCGCCATCGCATCGGTTACATTCCACAGCATGCGCGTTTCGACAGCGACTTTCCCGTTACCGTCGAGGAGGTTGTCCTCATGGGCCGGTTGGGGCATGTGGGGATGTGCCGGCGTTACCGCAAGGCGGACCGCGACGCCGCGGTCCAAGCGATGGAGCGTGTGGATCTCAGGCACTTGGCGGCGAGGGAAGTCAGCGCGCTCTCGGGCGGCGAACGTCAGCGTATGCTGGCGGCGCGAGCGCTGGCTACCGAGCCAGACATGCTGGTGATGGACGAGCCCACTGCGAGTGTTGATAGCCGCGTCGAGGAGAGTTTCTACGACATGCTGCGCCGGTTTCACGAACAAGGCATGCCGATCGTGCTCATTACCCATGACCTCGGGTTCGTGTCGGCTTACGTGAACCGGGTCGCCTGTTTGAACCAACGCCTGGTGGTCAGCGCGGTAGACGAGGTGCGCGCTCAGGATCTCGAGGCGATGTATGGCGCGCCCGTCAAGGTATGGTCACACGCCTGCGAGTTGTAGGAGGCCTTCCCTCCCCCCACTCTTGCTAGACATTCCTTCCGCTCTCTTGTACTCTGTCTAAACCATCTAGGAGGAGGACGGAGTCATGCAGTCAAGACGGCGTTTCTTGAAAACAGGCGCGGGCATTGTCGCGGCAGGCGCACTCGCGCCCACGATTATTCCATCGCACGTTCTTGGCGCTCATGCGCCCAGCAACCAAATCACCGTAGGCGTAATCGGCTGTGGCCGGCAGGAGGTCATCGTAAATACGCCGCAATTCCTGGCTTCTCCCGAGGCGCAAATTGTGGCGGTTTGTGATGTGGATCGCTGGCGCGCAGGCGAAAACCGGGACCAGATTCAAAGCCATTACGCGCGAGACCGGAATGCGGGCCAGTACAACGGCTGTGACGTATATGAGGATTTCCGCGAGCTACTTGCCCGGGACGACATCGACGCCGTGATGATCTCGACGCCGGACCACTGGCATGTGCCCATGGGCGTGCATGCGGCCAAAGCGGGCAAACACGTTTGTATCGAGAAGCCCATCTCTACCGCGATACGCCATGGCCGCCTGTTGGCGGATGTTGTCGCTGAACGTGGGGTCGTCTCGCGCAATGACAGCGAGTTTCGTTCGCTCAAGCGTATGTGGAAGGCCGTGGAACTGGTGCGTAACGGCTATATTGGCGACCTTGAACACATGATAAGCCACGTGCCTTCCGACTCGGAAGCGATTGGGCGGCCTGATCCCATGCCTGTGCCTTCCGAACTCAATTACCCACTCTGGCTCGGGCCCGCCGCCGGCGCGCCGTATACGGAGCAACGCGTGCATCCGCGTGAAGAGATCCGCGCCCGGCCCGGCTGGTTGCGCATCTCTGATTACACCGAGGGGATGGTCACAAATTGGGGAACCCATCTCAACGATATAGCCCAATGGGCCAACGGGACGGATCGGTCAGGCCCCATAAGCGTGGAGGGCGCCGGCGCCTTTTCGGAAGGTCTGTGGGACACCATTGTCGAGTTCAAGCTGCACTACGAATACGCCAACGGCGTCACACTCGAGTATGAAATGAACCGTGATCCCGGCATTGAGTTCCAGGGCTCCGAAGGCTGGCTACGCGTTCCGTACCGGGGCGATGTCGAGGCCAGTGATCCGGCCATACTCGACGCGGAGCCCGGCGTGGGCGAGCTTGATCTATCGGACACCATGGGTGACAAAGAAGATTTCCTTCACGCTATCAAGACCGGCGGCGAAACCCTACAGCCCGCCGAGGTTGGCCACCGCACCTGTTCTCTGTGTCAGATTGGGCTTATTGCCGTGCGGCTGGGGCGTAAGTTGGAGTGGGATCCCGAGAGTGAGACGTTTCCCAATGATGAGGAGGCCAACACCATGCTCGACCGGCCGATGCGTGGAGACTGGCTCGAACCGTAGGGGCGCAGGAAGAGTGAGACACAAGAATGGCGCCCCGAACAGGAATCGAACCTGTATCTAATCCTTAGGAGGGATTTGTTCTATCCGTTGAACTATCGGGGCGCCGCTGAGTGAAAGTCTACTCGATTTGTTGCGGATGAGGCAAGCCGATCACTGGCCGCGTTGGCGTCTCTTCCGCATGAAGGCTGGAATGCCGAGGTCTTCGGCCGGCTCTTCAATGGGTTGAGACTGCTCATCACTGGACATGTCATAGGAAAACCCGAGTTCAACCTGGGAGCCACCGCCATTCGCCGCCGCCGGTTCCTCTTCCGGCGCTGACTCACCGTCCAAGTCCTGGCGCCCGTTCTCTTGCGCCGCGACTTTCTCGGTTACGGCTTCGGCGAACGACACAACGGCGTTGTCATCCACAGGGATTTCGCCCTCTTGATCTTCTTGTACAAAGCCCGCGGCAATCACGGTAACCTGCACATCGTCGCGTTCGACCTCCTGCACGACCGCGCCCATAATGATGTTCGCCGTTGGATGAGCAGCTTTTTGCACCGCCGTAACGGCCGCCTGAACCTCGTGCATCGTGAGATCCAAGCCGCCGGTAATATTCACGATAACGCCGCGCGCGCCGTTGACGCTGGACTGCTCGAGCAGCGGACAGATCATCGCTTCCTGGGCGGCGGCTACGGCCCGGCCCTCTCCTTCGGCTACGCCAATACCCATGAGCGCGCGGCCCCGCGCCTCCATGATAGTGCGCACGTCGGCAAAGTCCACGTTCATCAAGCCGGTCACTGTGATCAACTCGACAATGGCGCGCACGCCGTTATGCAGAACATCATCGGCCTGACGAAACGCATCCAGAAAGCTGGTGCTGTCTTGGCTCAGCGCAGCCACCCGGTCATTGGGCACCACGATGAGCGTGTCCACCTTCTCTTCGAGTTGCGCCAAACCTTGCTGAGCGTTGGCCATGCGTTCCGGGCCTTCAAAGCTGAATGGCATCGTCACAATCGCCACCGTCAGCGCGCCGCTCTCCCGCGCCACTTCGGCGATGATTGGACTCCCGCCTGTACCCGTGCCGCCGCCAAGGCCCGCCGTGAGAAAGACCATGTCCGCACCGGCAAAGATTTCCGTGATGCGTTCGCGGTCCTCAACGGCGGCCTCTTGGCCTACCTCGGGCCGGGCGCCGGAGCCCAGACCGCCGGTGATGTCGCCGCCAATCTGTAATCGGGTCCCGGCTGGCGAATCCTTGAGCGCTTGCGCGTCAGTGTTGATCGCAATAAACTCGACGTCCGACAGACCTTCTTGAATCATGCGCCCCACTGCATTGCCGCCGCCTCCGCCAACGCCGCAGACTTTAATTACGGCGCGTTGGTCAAACGAGGTGAATTCGTTCGAGAATCCGGTGCTCATAGCGTTTTCTCCATGCGATCGGTTGTAATTCATTCATTCCCAATGCCCGCCCGCGCTTATGCTGACGGCCCCGGCATACTTGCTGACTTCACCGGCAGGCAATGTCACGGCCCCAGCGAAGATCAAGATACTCCTGACACTCGAGCGCGCTACCCTTCTCGCGCCACAACAGATCCAGCCGCTGCGCCTGATCGGCGATGCCATCCCGCCGCCACCGTATCTCAAACGCGAGTTCGTCACAGAACATTCGGATAGTGTGGGGATCGGCGGCGTGGATTTCGGCGACGGTCATGTCCCTGGCGAGCCTGGTCTCAGAGAATGCCCGCCAGACGGTCATGGCGGCTTGAAACGCATCATGATTGAGGTGATCGCCTGGTTCAACCATGGTGCGCCCATCGATACCGCTGAACAGCGGGCCGACCGGCAGCTCGTGGGGTTTCAGCTCACGCAGGACTACGCCCTCCGCGTCAATATCAAAAAGTTGATTGTGGAACTGCGCGGCGGCCACAGGCGTGCGTTCCTCGATGCGGATCGCCACACGGTCAGGAAACAAGCGGATGACCTCGCAATGGCGCACCCGAGGCAGCGCTTCCAGATGGCTCGCGACCCGCTGCGCGTCCAGAAACAAGAGGTTGTCGTCTCGAGTGATTCCGGACACTGAAACCAAGTCGTGTTCATCCAACGCCTGCGCGCCTTCGATCACGATGGTTCTGACTCGGAAATGATCTGATGCTTCGAGGAAGCTATAGAAGCCGTATCCGGCAGCGCCGAGTATCGTGGCGCAAACGAGGAGCTGAACCAAGGAGGCAAACCAGCGCGCGCGGAAGAAGTGGCTTCCGGTGGACGGAAGATCAACATATTCCGATTGCAGGGCATGGGGAGTCATGGCTGCTGGCGCAATGCCTCCAATAGAGGTTGAGCAATTTGGTCAATGTTTCCAGCCCCCAATATGAGCACAAGATCGCCCGGCTGCAATTCCGGGGCCAACAGCGCTGGCGCGTCCTCCATGCGGTTCACGAGATCGCAGTGGGCCGCTCCTGCCTCGCGCGCTGCGTCGACAATCAGGCCGGCGTCGACTCCTGGCATTGGTGCTTCGCGCGATGGATAGATAGCGGTTACGATGCTACGGTCCACCTTAGCGAGGACATCGGCGAATTCCCGGTAGAAAAAGCGGGTACGGCTGTACAAGTGCGGTTGAAAAACCGCCACGATCCGCTTGGGCTCGAGCCAGCGCACCGCCTCGAGGGTCTGCGCGATTTCCGTGGGATGGTGCGCGTAGTCCTCCATTACAAGGATCCCGTCATGCTGCCCCCGCACTTGCAGCCTTCGCCGGACGCCGTCGTAAAGTTCGAGTCCTTCCGCGATATGGGGAAACTGCATACCCAGGCACAATCCCACAGCGCAGGCGGCCAGCGCGTTGCGCACGTTGTGGCCGCCAATCGCATGAATGCGAAGCGTTCCCAGATGACCTACGGGGCCGAAACGTTCGTCTTGGCAGTTCACATCGAACTGGGTGTAGAGATTCGGCATGTGCGCCCGATCAGTGGCGGCTTCGTCCTCGCCGGGAACCAACTGAATACGCTCAGCAATAAGAGAAGCGCCCTTTTCCAACCCATACGTCAAACACACGCTCTCGATATCGTCTATAATCGCCCGGCAATTGGCGTCGTCATTGCACAGAATCGAGTAGCCGTAAAACGGCACGTCATTACAGAAATCAATGAATGCCCGCTTGATGTTATCGAGCGTGCCATAGTATTCGAGGTGCTCGGCGTCGATATTGGTGACCACGGCGATGCTGGGGTGCAACCGAAGGAAAGAACCGTCGTGTTCGTCGGCTTCGGCGACGATGTAATCCCCCGCTCCCCAGCGCGCGTTGGCGCCGCTGCGGTGAAGTATGCCGCCCACGATCGAGGTGGCCCCGATGTTGGCCCGGTCGAGGATAGCGCTGATCATTGAAGTGGTCGTGGTCTTGCCATGCGTGCCGCCGACCGCCACAGCGTTCGGCTTCAGCCGCATGATATCCGCCAGCAACTCACTGCGATGTATGATAGGAAGACGCCGACGTTTTGCGGCTACGATCTCCACGTTATCGTCGTTCACGGCGGCGGAGGCCACCACGATATCGGCGTCGCCCAGATTGGCGGGCGCGTGACCCGCGTGAAAGCGCAACCCCCGTTTTTCCAGGCGACGGGTTATGTCGGACGGGCTCAAATCCGATCCCGACACCTGGCAACCGAGATTGAGCAGAATCTCGGCGAGTCCACTCATCCCTATGCCGCCTACCCCTACGAAATGCACCTTTCGGCTGAGGCCATTCACATCCCCATCTCCTACCCAATATATTGTATCGCCGAGAGTATAGCAGAACGAGGCGCCACTAGGGAAGGTATTCGTTTGCGCGATCCCAGAAAAATCCGGGATATTGGATGCGCGCCGGGATGGTGGTCGACATGTATACGCTTATATCGGCCGCCTTTGGATTGCGCTAATCGGCCATGGTATCCTGTTGGCCGCAGTGAGGAAGACGTCATGCTATCACGACTGTTCAGTTTGTTCTTTCAGGATTCGTCAGAGGCCGAGTCCATATCGCAACAAGAAAGGGCCCAAATCGCCACGGCGGCTGTGCTGGTGGAGGCGGCGCGCGCTGACCGCGAGTTCTCGCCCGAAGAGCGGGAACATATTGTCACGGTGTTGCGCCAACGGTTCCAACTCAACCAGCAGGACGCCGAAGAGTTGTTGGCGGAAAGCAAGAAAACCCTTGCCGAGAGCTCAGACCTTTGGTCATTCACTAACGCCATTAACCAGAACTGCACGCCCGCCGAGAAGCAGGAAATTGTCGAGGAGGCTTGGCGCGTCATCTTGATGGACGGCGCCTTGCACGCGCACGAGGACTATCTGATTCACAAGTTGGCGCGGCTGCTAAATCTCGATCATCCCATGCTCATCGAGGCCAAACTCAAAGTGCTCGAAGAGTGCCGCGAAGGCGGCGAGCCCACCCCCTAAGCGCATGGGCGGTTGTCCGCAGGCCGTGCGTCTGTCGCCTCTTCCCTGCCCCTGTATATAGCGGCTGTCCAGCGTTGAGCAAATCTGATTATTTTCTGTTATGATTCGGACAGGAGTACACGCCCCCTGATATTTACACCTATTCTGGAGCAACGCAATATGCAGCAGTACCCGAACCACGTCTTGATCGTGGAGGATGAGGAAGAAGTAGCCAGGATTACGGGATCCATTCTGGAGAAGATCGGTTTCTCGCCGCTTGACGTTGGCTCGGTGGAAGAGCTTCGCGCGACAATCAAAGACGGCAATTTTGACCTCAAGACCGCCATAATCGACATGACCTTGCCTGATGGCGATGGCCTTGAGGCGGCGGAAATAATCCGGTCGCGTTATCCCGATACACCGATCCTGTTTATCAGCGGATATACAGAGGCTTCTTGGCGCGAAGCGTTTGACAAGTTTCCCGCAAGCGGATTCATCCAGAAACCGTACCGGCAAAGCGAACTGGCCGAAAAACTGCGCACGCTTCTGAAATAGGCTCCATTTCCGCGCCTCAATCTACAGCGCATTCGAATGCCTCCACGCCGCCTCTGGAATACGCCCCGCCATACTCCTGCCGCGCGCAAGCCTCGCGTATCGATACGCAAGGCTTTAGCCTTTCTTCTTGCCTTTCTTCGGACACAACGGCTGCTGGGGATAACGCTCGAAGGATTCCTTCTTGGAAAGGATCTTCATGATCGTGTATTTCCCCTTCTCACCGGGGCGGGTGTGCGGCCAAGGCTTCTTTAATTCATCGAACGCCTTCCTAACGCGCAATACTTGGCTCTGGTAACTCTTTCCGTCATTCGGCTCATAGATCACGAACTGGCCCGGCTTGGTTCCTTTCACGCTCTGCATGATTTCTTGCACGTGAGGATTCAACCGCCGTTGCGTGGTCCCGCGTTCGCCCTCCTTGGGCTCAAGCCCCATCTGTTGGGCTTCTTCCTTGCTCAGTACACGTGTCGCCATCGGAGATACCCTCCCGTTAGTAGACAATACCCACATTCAAGCGCATCAGTCCGAACATATCCCGAAGGGATCGTTTGAACAAACGCGAAACAATACCTACGAGCGCTAAATTCCATGTGAAGCGTCTATAGCGCTCACAGGTGATTATAAACAAATCGAGGATCGTTACGCCAATAACCTATGCATGCACAAGATTAATCCTCGCGGGCGCCACAACATTTGAGGTCAGCCGCCGAATATGTGTTTAGCAAGCTGGAATTATGTAGGTGGATGGCGGCCGCGGGATCCGGCTTACACGCTTACTCCAGTAACTCTTTGGGAGTCGCGGAGATGATTCCGAGAATCCTTTTCGACAAACCACCAAGCGATTCGAGCGCCTGCTAATGGGTCGGATCAAGGACTTGCGCCGTTTATGTTAAGCGGGCAATACGATGGTAGCGGGAACTGCGCCCCGATTCGGTTAGCGCCCGCTCGGTCGAGGTATTCCGACAGGCTTTAGATGCCCCCGGCTCGTGGCGTTAGGGATCGTTCCTCGGCGCCTGCTCGCGCACAATGATGTTTGGGCATTCACGGGTCTTCGTGTTACTATAGGCGCGCTTTATCCCCATCCGTCCGGGCGCGCTGGGCGCATCGCGCGGTCCGCAAACTACACCCTGCGCGACCCTGTCCGCTGGCATCATCATTGGAGTGTGTTATGCCTTTCGAGCAACTCAACCGGCATCAACTGCGGTTCAAGCCTTTGAGCGAGCGCGTCGACCGCGTTTTCATCGAAGAACATGAGATTCGCCCCGACGCTGAGCCGAGGCTGTTGGAGACGCATCAGCGCGCGCTGGTGGAAGAAGTGGCCGGCCGCATCCGCCAAGCACGGGCAGCCGGCAAATCGCGCATGTTGGCGTTTGGCGCGCACGCCATCAAGAACGGGTTAAGTCCGGTGCTTCACCATCTCATTAAGGAAGGCTGGGTTACCCACCTTGCGACCAACGGCGCCGGCATCATTCACGATTGGGAGTTTGCGTATCAGGGGCACAGCAGCGAGCACGTCGCCGATAACGTGGCCCGCGGCGAGTTTGGCATGTGGAAGGAGACAGGGTACTACATCAATTTGGCGTTGGCGATTGGCGCCTACCGGGGCATGGGGTATGGAGAGTCCGTTGGGGCCATGGTAGAGCACGAGGGACTCGATATCCCGGCCGAAGAGTCATTACGCGCGGATGTCGAGGGGGTGGTCAGTCAGGATCCCGCTCGCGCCGCCGCCGCCGCGGACCTACTGGACGTTATACAAACGTTCCGCCTGCCCGCGGGTTGGATGAGCATCCCCCATTCGTTTCGCGCTCACGGTTTGCAGGCGATGGCGTACCGGCTACGCGTCCCCTTTACGGGCCACCCGATGATCGGCCACGATATCATCTACACGCATCCCATGAACCATGGCGCGGCTGTGGGGCGCACTGCCCAACGCGACTTTCTGACTTTCGCCAAGGGCGTCGCCAATCTGGACGGCGGCGTTTATCTGAGCGTGGGCTCGGCGGTGATGTCGCCAATGATCTTCGAGAAGTCCTTGTCCATGGCTCAGAATCTTGCAGTGCAACGGGGATGCAAGATCGAAAACCATTATATCCTCGTCGTTGATCTCACGGAATCGCATTGGGACTGGCGGAAAGGCGAGCCGCCGCAAGACAATCCCGACTACTATTTGCGGTACAACAAATCGTTTGCCCGCATGGGGGGAACCATGCGGTATTTGTGCCTGGACAACCGCGATTTCCTCTTATCACTGGCCCAAACTCTCGGAGAATCCTCCGGTGAGGATGCGGAGACCTCATCATGAGCTCACTTACCTCGGTGCAGGAGACCATTATTGAAGGGTTGCGCGCGCGGCGCCCGGACCTCGAGTCCTGTATTCCGTCGATCCAAGCCCTAACGGACGCACTGGTCCGCGCTTTCGAGCATGGCGGCAAGCTAATGGTATGCGGAAACGGTGGAAGCCACGCCGACGCCGTCCACATCGTCGGCGAGTTGTGCAAGAGCTTCGAACGGTTACGGCCGCTTCCCGACGATTTGAAAAAGCGCCTGTCAACGCTGCCCATGGGCGACGCGCTGTGCGAGCACCTCGAGGTGGGCCTGCCCGCCATCGCCTTGGGCGTCAATGGTTCGCTGAAAACCGCGGTCGAAAACGACAGCCCACTGCGCGATATGGCTTTTGCCCAGGAAACGCAGGCCCTCGTGAAGCAAGAAGACGTGCTCATTGGCATCTCCACGTCGGGCAACGCCCGCAGTTGCCTCATGGCGATGTCGGTCGCCAAGGCCCATGGGGCGGTGGCCGCGAGCCTGACAGGCCCTCGTGGCGGCGCCATGGCGGAATCGGCCGATATCGCCGTCAAAGCGCCGGGCGAATCGGTGAAGGTTATCCAAGAGGCGCATTTGGCCATCTATCACACCGTCTGCGCCTTGGCCGAGGCCCACTTCTTTCCGGATGCGCGGTGACTCCGGCGCGCCTCCGCCACGGGGCCGGCAATTGCGCGTGACGCGTGACGCGCGCGACGGTGTAGAGCGCCGGTTTCCATCCGTTGTAGGGTGATCAAGAAGTGGTCACGGCTGACACAGTTTTGATCGCATTACCCCCTACAATCGCGCCGTTGGTCAGGTTTTGATCACTTTTCGCCCCGCCTTGGATGCCGTGTGTTATAAGGCTTAACCCATTGTCTATAAGATATTTACACGGCGTAAACTCTTTACGGATGCTTTTTAAATACGTGTTGGCATGAGTCTTGCTAATAGTATTGTGCAGAAAAAAGGCGTGGGTGTTTTCACGGGCAACGGCGCTCGGCGAGACACGCACCCATAACACATGCTGGGGAGAGAATACATGACTGCACGTTTCGTTCTTATAGCCGCTCTGGGCGCTGTTCTTGGCCTTGCCGCCATGCCGGCGGAGGCGGACCCCATCGACTACACGCCAGGGTTCTGGAACACGTATAGGTACACTGAAAGTGGAACTGAAAGTAGACAAGAAGGCGACGTCTGGTGGTGGTCGCACGAGGACGATAGCTGGTATGAAGAGGATCATACGCTGTCTTCAAGGGTCGAGTTTGAAGTTGTCGAGGGCAACCTACAGGTCACGTTGAGCAACGTGGGTGATCCAACAAACCGGCTTGACCACGTACTGCAAGGCGTGTTTTTCAATGCGAGCGGGATAGGCGACCCCGCAGGCCCCGGTGCGTTAGGCCCGTATGGACCTGGGGATCCTGATACTAATTCGGGTTGGGATGGAGCGTGGTGGGTTCCTTCCGTTTATACGGAGGGACCTGGCAAACCAATTGGGGGACGGGTTGACGAAGATGGTAATTGGGTTTCTGATTATCTGAACACCTGGGGCTACCGCCACGACTTGAACGACGAGGATAATAATCCTTTTAACCAAGCCTACGGCGTTACCCATGGCATAGGCAATCCAGGTCTAGAAAACACCTTTGGCCCCGACAGCACTTTTGGCACATTGTTGGATGAATTCGACGAAGACTACTGGCCCGAGCATCCGCCCTACGGGATTGTGGCGCCGGATACCGAACAATTCAACCCAACAGTACTAGAGCCATTTATCGAAAACTCTCTGCGGTTCACCTTCGAGCTCGACGATAACAACTTCAATCCAGCAGACATCACCGACGTGTACTTCCAATACAGCACTGACATCAACATCATTCCGGAACCGGCCACGCTGTCGCTGTTGGGGCTTGGTCTGGCGGGTATGGGGGTGCGCCGACTGACGCGGCGTAACAAGAAACGGTAACAATCCCAACTGGTTATTCTCCTCCAGTATGGATGGCGGGCAGACGTTCTCGTAACGGG
>PUMX01000076.1 GCA_003552485.1 Candidatus Hydrogenedentota bacterium | reverse complement strand
GGTGGATGTCAAAAACCACGATGGCGTGCGCTGGATCAAGAACGGCGAGCCGCATCATGAAGGCGAGTCAGTCGAGTACTCGGAGATGGACGACGCCATTTTGCGGTTCGAGATCGACGTCAATGACGCCGTGTTTTATTCGCAGGCTTTCCACGTCGGTTAACCGGTCGCCAAAAGCGATGCGCGTTTTCTGGCGCCGTGCTCTCGGAAGATTCGTGTAAGTGGCCCTTTCCGCGCCGCTGTGATACGATTCGGCTTAGGTCTTAACGCAGTTCGCCGCCGGTCCGCGAAACGCGGTTGCCGGCGGCTGGCAAGAATACACAGCAAGACGGGAGGGAGAACATGGCCACAATACGGCTTTCCGGCGTACAGATGCAGATTGCGGCGAAGCTGGATGACAACTTGGAACGAATCTTGACCCTAATCCGGCAGAGTGACGCCGATTTCTTGTTGTTTCCCGAACTGAGTCTTACGGGTCATCACGCGGAATTCAGCGAGAAGACGCTGCAAAACGCCTGGCGCCAGATTAGTGCGGCGTGCCGCCAATCATACACCACGGCCTTGATAGGCACTGCATGCCGCGCCGATGAGGGGAACTTTATCCAGACGCGCATCTACAGTCACGAGGGTGAGTTACTGGGCACGCACGAAAAGCTGGTCCCAACGGAACAAGAGCGCGCGATTTTTTCGCCCGGAAGCGAGCTGCGGACGTTCGAGCATCTCGGCATCACCTTCGGGTGTCTGGTCGGTAACGACCTGTGGGTGACGCCAGGGTTCGGTCCTTATCCCGATCCGCGGCTGTCGTACAAACTGGGCGAAAAAGGCGCGGACGTGATCTTTCACACCACTGATTCGGGCACGTCTTCGATTCTTCTGCCCTACCATGAATCCAACATCATGTTGCGCGCGATGGAAAGCAATCTGAATATTGTCACCGTTAACGCCGCTCGCGCCGAGTGGCCTGTCAACTCTCCAAGCGGTGTCATGGGGCCCGAAGGAAACTGGCTGGTTCAAAGTCCGCGCACGGGCGAGCACGTGTTTTCGTACGATCTGGATATCGAGACCGGCTGAGTTTCGGCGCGCGATCTTTCGCCGGTCCATTCATGCAAGCGGTAAGCCGCAGAAAACTGGAGGAATGTGCAGATGTCGGTCGTGAAGAAGGTCCTGCTCGGCATTGCGGCCGTGGTGGTTGCGCTTGCCGCGTTGTTCCTGCTCTTGGTTGGTCCGTGGCCGGTTTATGGGGATAAGGATGTGTCCGACGCCGCCTATTACGAGGCTACCGTCAGCCGCATAGATGAAGCAACGGCTGAGGTGGGCGTCCCTGGCGTTGAAGACGCGCTACAGGCCGGTTGGGCGGTCAGCGATATGACCCCTGAGCTGGGCGTTCCGCTGGCGGGGTACGGAGATAGGCCCGCCGAGAAGGGCGCGCAAGGCGTGCGGGATCCCCTAAAGGCGCGCGCTTTGGCGTTGGGATCCGGCGGCAATACGGTAGTGATTCTCGGCACGGACATGCTCATTATTCCGCCTGATCTCGCCACGCGCGTCATTGACCTCGTGCATCGCCAGACGGGGCTTACCGCCCGAAATATCTACTTCACGGCGACTCACACCCACTGTGGGCCCGGCGGGATTGTCGAGGGAGTGGCGGGCAGAATGTTCGGAGGGGCTCACGACCCCAGTGTGCCCGAGGCGTTGGCGAACGCCTTCGCAGAGGCCATCGTAGACGCGTATCACAATATGGCGCCGGCGCGGTTGGCGCACGGCTATGTGGACGCCGAGGAATTTATCCGGAACCGTGTGCGCAGCGATGCGCCGGTGGATTCGGCTCTCAACTACATGATTGTCGAACAAGAGGATGGCGCCCGCTGCTACCTCGTTCGATTCTCGGCCCATCCAACCGTGTTCGGCTCGGACATGATGGAGTTTTCGGCCGAGTTTCCCGGCGAAATGATGCGGCATATCGAAGAACATACTGGCGCGACGGCCGTCTACGTTGGCGGCGCCGTTGGCTCCATGAGCGCCCGCGCGCCCAGCGGCGAGAGTAGAGACGAGCGGGTGAGGGCGCTCGGCGAGGCCCTCGGCGAACTTGTGCTCGAGGCTGTGGATGAGCCTACCTTCGTTGAGCAGGCCAAGGTGGCGTCGCTGTCTACGCCTCTCGATACGCCACCGTTTCAACTGCGTCCCGTTTCACCTAACTGGCGGTTGTCGCCCTTTGCTTCGCGGTGGCTAGGCGTGAAAGACGAAGCATGGCTGCAAGCCGCGCGAATCGGCGATATGCTCTTCTACGGCTTGCCCTTCGATGTCAGCGGCGAGCTTGCGAAGCGGTGGCGGGAAGAGGCCGCGCGTGAAGGGTGGGACCTCTGGATTACCAGTTTCAGCCCGGGCTATCTCGGGTACCTCTCGCCGGATAAGTATTACGAGGAAGTCGAAGAAGAGGGGCGTTTAGGCTACGAAATGGGTCTCATGAACTGGCTCGGCCCGAACAGCGCCGAGTATTTCGAAGCGCTGCTGTTCCACGTCAAGGAACGGTTGGGCCCTGCTCCCATCGCCGTCCGAACGCTCATCGGCTACGCGCCGCCGCTATGGCCGGAGGAACTCGCTGCGGCGCGGTAGCGCTCACGGCCGGAAGCGTGGTTGATGGGCGCTCCTTGTAACCCAATTGTCCGCTGAAGGTGTATACTTGAAAGAACTTCAATCTGCGGGCGGAGCGCAAGCGGGGCGGCCGGGGCACGGTCGCGCCCCGCCTGAACGGTGTGGGCGCTGTGATGGGCAAGGAGGGGATGACAATGCGAAAAGGCGTAGCGCTTGTGCTTTGTTTGGCGGTCGTGATTCCGTGCGCGTGGGGAGCGGCTACCACGGTGCTCGAAGATGGCCGGGTGACGGTCAACGGAGAACCGCTGTTTATTGTGGGCCTATACGAGCTTCCCGAAGACGACGCCGTGTTGCAGGAGGCGGTGAGCGCGGGATTCAACCTGATCCGCGCCGCCCACGATGAGTCTGCGCTGGACCGCATCGAGGCGGCCGGCGCCTACGCGTGGTTAGCGTTCGGGCGGGACCTGAGCGTGGAGGGCGACGACGCCGATGCGCGCCGCGAGCGGATTCGCGCTGTCGCGGAACGGTTCCGGGATCATCCGGCGCTTGCT
>PUMX01000472.1 GCA_003552485.1 Candidatus Hydrogenedentota bacterium | reverse complement strand
GAACATGGCTGTGCAAACACTGCGCGCCATGGCCTTTGGCGGAATGTACGACCAAGTCGGCGGCGGATTCCACCGATACTCCGTGGATGCGCAATGGCTCGTGCCGCACTTCGAGAAGATGCTGTACGACAACGCCCAGTTGTGCGAGGTCTATCTTGAAGCCTGGCAACTCACCGGCGACTGGCTATTCGCGCGCGTGGCGCGGCAAATCCTTGACTATCAACTTCGTGACATGACCCACGAGTTCGGCGGGTTCTATTCGTCAGAAGATGCCGACAGCGAAGGTGAAGAAGGGGCATTCTACCTGTGGACGCGCGACGAGCTCATGGAGTTGCTTGGCCCCGAGGACGGTGAGCTTTATTGCGCCTACTACGGCGTTCGGCCGGAGGGCAACTTTTCCTCGCCCGAACCCTATCATGAGGGTAAGAATATCCTGCACGTCGCCTCGCCTCCCGAGGTCTTCGCCGAGGAACGGGGCATGTCCGTCGAAGAACTGATTGAGCGCATTGACGCGCTGAACGAAATGGTGAGAGCGGCGCGATCGAAGCGTGTACGGCCCGGCCTCGATAACAAAATGCTCACGGCGTGGAATGGCTACATGATCCACGCCATGGCCTTGGGCGGACGCGTGTTGGATGAACCGCGCTACGTAGACGCGGCGGAGCAGACCGCTATGTTCGCCGGCCAGCTCTTGCAGGAAGACGGCTACTTGTTCCGGAGTTGTTGCACGACCGATACAGGGTACGAGACCAATTACGACGGTTATCTCGACGATTACGCCGCCTTCGCGAACAGTCTTGTGACCCTATACGAAACGACCTTCAGCACGGCTTGGCTCGAGCGCGGCCGGGAGATCGCCGAACGCATGCTCGAAGTCTTCTGGGACGAAGAAAACGGCGCGTTCTTCTACACGCGGGACAACGATCCGACGCTGCTGGTCCGGCCGAAACCAGGGTTCGATGGCTCGGAGCCCTCGGGCAATTCAATGGCGGCGCTGCTCCTAATGCGTTTGGCCGTGTTGACGGGTGAAAACCGTTACCTCGAAAGGGCCGAGACTGTGCTCGCCGTGAATCACGCTAACCTGAGTTCGATACCCGAGGCGCTGCCCAAGATGCTGTGCGCGGTTGATTTCCGATTGCGCACACCCAAGGAGATCGCGGTTTTTGGGCCTTGGGACGAGGCGGATACCCGGGCCTTGCTGCGCGAAGTGTGGACGCGGTTTCTGCCCCATAAGATCGTAGCAGGCAGCGCCTGGGGTGACGGAGAAGCGCACCGCATTCCGATGCTGGCGGGCAAAGGTGTAATAGACGAACAGCCAGCGGCCTACGTCTGCGAGCATTACGCGTGCCAGGAGCCCGTAACGACGCCGGAGGCCTTGGCGAGGCAACTCGATGCAACATGACGAGATGGAATATGCAGCGGAATCTTCACGTGCGACGACGCCCACTAGTGGTTCCGCTGCCCAAATACGAGCGCGTTTGTGAGGCGCAACTGGGTGGCTTCCGCGCCAAAGCGTGCGGGGTAGCCGCCCGATTCGATATGGAGATTTGAAACGATGGCATCTTGGAAGTCCTTTACCATTTTCCTTGCTCTTGTAACCGTACTGGCCATCACGCCCGCGTGGCAGGCCGGCGCGCAGTTTGGGCCGGGCGAGGCGACGATGTCCGTCGAGGCCGTCACCGAACACGACGGCGTCCACCCCGGCTCGACGTTCCGGGCGGTGGCTGATGTTGAGGTCGAGGAGGGGTGGCACGTCAACTCGAACGAACCCCTCGAAGACTTTCTTATCCCGACCGAGATTCACCTGGAGCCGCCGGAAGGTTTTGAGGTTCTTCGCGTTTTCTATCCGGAGGAGGAGCTGCTCGAATTCGATTTCTGGCCCGAACCGCTGTCGGTCTACGAACGCGAGTTCGTGATCGGCCTCGAATTGCGCGTCGCGGACGATGTCGAGCCCGGCGAATACGAAATACCCGGCACGATCAATTATCAGGCTTGCGACGACCGTCAATGCCTGCCTCCGGATTCCGAGGCGTTCACCCTCACGGCCGCAGTGGTAGAAGAAGACGTGGAATTGACCGCCGTGGCTGAAACGGTTATCGCCCAAGTCGATTGGGACGCGGAAGGCGTGGCCATGACTGACGAGGTGGCCGAGCCCACGGAGGTGGCCGATGTCGACGCTGTCGAGGACTGGGAAGATCTCCTGCCCCGGTTCAATATTCTAGCCGAGGGCGGCGGCTACATGCCGGAGGGCGAGTTCTTGAGCTGGCTGGATGACGTAGAGGCCGGCGAGGCGCGCACGGCTATGGGCGTGCTCGAGGGCCGCGGCGTGGCGATGATCGTGTTGCTCACGCTGGCGTTCGGATTCGTATTGAACCTGACGCCCTGCGTGTTGCCGGTCATACCCATCAATCTGGCCATTATCGGGGCGGGCGCCAAAGCGGAATCGAAAGCCCGCGGAATCCTTTTGGGCAGCGCCTTTGGCGGAGCGATGGCGGTGGTGTACGGCGCCCTGGGCGTGCTGGTAGCCACGACGACCGCGACGTTCGGCGCCATAAACGCCTCGCCATGGTTCAACCTGGCCATCGCCATCATCTTTATCATTCTCGGGCTCGCCATGTTCGACGTGCTGAGCATCGACTTCTCGAAGTGGAAAAGCAAGTTCAACATCCAACCCAAGGAAGGCGGGAGCGTCGCCGTCGCGTTTGGCATGGGCGCGCTGGTCGCCTTGCTCGCCGGCGCCTGTGTGGCCCCTGGGGTCATCGCGGTGATCCTCTTTGCCCAAGCCATGTACGCCGAAGGCGTGGGCCTGGCCATACTGCTGCCGTTCCTTCTTGGCGTTGGGATGGGACTGCCCTGGGCGTTTGCCGGCGGCGGCCTGTCGTTCTTGCCCAAGCCGGGCGCGTGGATGAAGTATGTCAATTACGCGTTAGGCGTAGTGATTATCGCAGTGGCCGGCTACTTCGGTTATCAGTTCTGGATCCTTTTTGACGACCAATACCTCGTCGATCATGAAGAGGTGGTCGCGAGCGTACAAGAACTCGAGGAGGAAGGTTGGCATACGTCACTGGCGGCGGGCTTGGAAGAATCGTTGGAGACGGGCAAACCCGTGTTTATCGACTTCTGGGCGACTTGGTGCAGCAATTG
>PUMX01000399.1 GCA_003552485.1 Candidatus Hydrogenedentota bacterium | reverse complement strand
TCTTCACCGAAGAACATAGAGCCCTGACGCGGCCGGTCCATTTCTTCGGGCAGTTCAGGCCAATCGCTGGTATCGGGTTCGTCGCGCCCGTCGTGCCACGTCAGCACGATGTCGCCGTCGGTATGTTCCGTGCCGCGGAAGGTGTACACGACCCGGTTCTCATTGTGATGCGCGTATGCGTGGGGCGGCGGGCTTTCCGAGCGGATTGTTGTTGGCGGGCCCAGCTCGAGCGCCCAAATAACGGGGTCAAGGATGTGAATGCCCATATCGCCCATGGTTCCGCAGCCGAAATCATACCAGCGCCGCCAGTTGCTGGGATGATAATGGCCTGGCGCGTAGGCCCTGTAAGGCGATCCGGCCAGCCATGCGTCCCAGTTCAAGTAGTCGGGCGAACCCTCGGTTTCGCCGGGCAAGCCATCGTCATGCCCCCATGTCTTGTCGCTCCAGCTCTGCACCGCCTTGACTTTCCCGATGGCCCCCGACTGGATCAGCGCCACAGCGTTGCGGTATTCAGCGTTCGAGTGAATCTGGATGCCCATCTGCGTGACAACGCCTTGGCGCCGCGCGGCCAGCATAAGCTGCCGCGCTTCGTTGACCTGGTGCGTCAGCGGCTTTTCACAGAACACGTGCTTGCCCATGTTCACGGCCGTCATCGCTGGCCCGGCATGGGAATGGTCGGGCGTGCATACGTGCACGGCGTCGATTTGATCGCCCATCTCGGCGAAAAGATCGCGCCAATCGCTGAACTGACGGGCGTCGGGATAACTCTCGCCCACGCCTTCCAAGCGGTTCGCGTCCACGTCACACAAAGCGACAAATTCCATGCGCTCGCTAGACATCAACGACTGCATGTTCCGCCCTACGCCAATGCTGGCAACTTGCAGTTTACCGTTGGCCTCCGTGCTCGCGAAGGTCTTGCCGGGCAATACCGTGAGGGCCGCGCCCATGGCGCCCATGGCGCCCATGCGGCGCAAGAAGGCGCGCCGCGATATGTGGTTCGCTCGTTGCATGTTACATCTTCCTAGTCTGGGTTATGGGTCTCTGCGGATACCCCGTTACGCTGCGGGAGCGCGCGCAACACGATCCGAACCCCGTCGCGCCGCCTTGTCCCTCGGGGCAAAGAGGCCACGGCGGTCCGCGCTGCAAGGACGGCAACCGCACGAGGACACCATAGCCCTCTGCGGCCCCGAGGTCAAGCGCGAATCCCGCCAAACGCTCCACAAAGCGCCAAAGTGATGGTCATCTGCTTCGCCGAATTCCGGGCCTCCCACGCGCGCCGCCATCCACAGAATGAGTGTGCCGCGGGTGGTAAATCACCGCTGTTCTGTCGATTCGTACGCGACAATGCTATCATGAAGCAACGTGAACGGCTCGTTGGGCGCGGCTGTATCGACGAGTGTGCTGTCAGCAAGCTCAGCGTGAAGGATGGCTTTATGTGGTTTCCAACGGGGCGCTAACGAACACGGGCGCCGACTACAGGAGGCAAAGAGTATGTTGAACATGATGTTCGCCGCCAGCTTTATTCTCGGGGGCGCCACGGAGGGTGTGGACATGGTGCAATTCGAACGGGAACGGATCGGCGACGTGACCTATGAAGCGGCCGCCGCCTTTGACGTGAACAACAACGGGCATGTGGATATTGTCTCGGGCGAGTACTGGTTCGAGGGCCCGGACTTCGAAACGCGTCACAGGATTACGGAAATCGAACAGGTCGACACGTACTTCGACGATTTTTCGAACTTCCCGATGGACGTCAATGGCAACGGCTACAAAGACGTAGTAAGCGGAGGCTGGTTTAACGAGAAAGTGCTCTGGCGCGAAAATCCCGAGGGTCGCCCCGACGAGTGGGCGGTGCACGAGATCGCCGAGGTGGGCAATGTCGAGCGGCCGTGTTTCTGGGACATCAACGGCGACGGCCACTACGAGGTGGTTCCCAACACGCCGGGCAATCCCCAACGGATCTTCCGGCTGATTCGGGACGCGGAAGGCCGGGGCACGGGCGAGTTCGAGAAGATCCGCATTGCTGAACGCAATACCGGACATGGACTGGGTTTTGGCGACATAAACGGCAACGGCCGCGGAGACCTGGTGACCTCCGAGGGCTGGTTTGAACAGCCCGAGGACCCCTGGGAAGAGGAGTGGCCCTTTCATGACGAGTTTGAGCTTGGCCAAGGCAGCGTGCCCATTCTGGTTCACGATGTCAACGGCAACGGGATGAACGACCTGATCGTTGGCGAACCACATGATTACGGGCTGTACTGGTTGGAGCAACGGCGCGGCGAGAATGGCGGCCGCGAGTGGATCAAGCATATGATCGATCCGGATCGATCTCAGTATCACGATCTGCAATTGCACGATATCGACAACGACGGTGAACTGGAGCTTGTCACGGGTAAGCGCTATTGGGCGCACCGGGGCGCTGATCCCGGGGCCGAGGATCCCGTCGGCGTCTATTACTTCAAGATTAACGGCGGCGAGTTCGAGCGTGTGACCGTGGATCACGGCCCGTCCGAGGACGCCAGCGGCGTGGGTATCTACTTCTGGGTCAGTGACATAACGGGCAACGGTTGGAAAGACATCCTCGCGCCCGGTAAAGAGGGGCTGTACCTGTTCCGTAGTCAGGGCCGGTAGGAAACGGCGAAGCGCTGCCTGCGAATGAGGATGCACCGGGAGCATTAGGCGCCCTAACGACTGCGGTCAAACGCGCGGATTGCTCCCTCCCACTGCGAGATGGTTGGTCTTTGGAGGATTCTTTATGAGAAGTATGAGGTTTTTCGCCGCCGCAATGGCTCTGATGTCTGTGGCGGCGCTTGTACAGGCCCGCGAAGCAAACGTTGACACGGTATCCGAAGAACGCATGGAGGCGGTTCTCGCGTTGCTCGACTTAAGCGGCGAGGAGCTGACGCCGGTAAGAGAAGCATGGGATCAAAGCGGCCCGCGCGCCGCGATGGAGCGCATGCTTGAATACTTCCGCGATCGTTCCATGACGTACCATTTCGACGTTGATGGATCCCTCCGGAATCTCGAAGCTATACCGGAGGCCGTCCATGACACGACGCCATTGGAAGACGTCATGGAGCACCGCTTTACCTTCGAAAAAGAGACCGTTCAGTTCGAGGACGGCATCGACTGGACCCATACCATCTACGATCCGGAATGGGCCTACATGTTTCACCGGCATACCCACCTCGCAACGCTTGTCGAGGGCTGGCGGCGCAGCGGTGACGAAGCCTACATGGAAGAGTTCGTGTATCAGCTCATGGAATGGGACCGTCAGGTCGAGCCCGACCATCCGCGCCGCCTCGAGACAGGGCTGCGCCTGGCGCGTTGGGTGAGGATGTTTCCTGTGGCGGTGCAAGCGGACTCGTTCAGCGCCGATGTCTTGGCGGTCTATCTCGATAATGCGCACGCCATGGCCGAGAGCTTGAATGACGCGGGCTTCGATGGATATTCGAGCGGCAATTGGGGTTCGATGGAAGCCCAAGGGGTGTTGCAGGCCGGTGTCTATATGCCTGAGTTCGAGCAGGCCGACGTGTGGCGTGACGGGGCCACGGAACGGTTGTTCCATCAGTTCATGGCCGACACCCATTCCGACGGCGTCTATAAAGGACAAAGCCCGCATTACCACAACGTGGTGTTGAGTCAACTCAGCCAGTTCTACCGCGTATTGCGTCAGATCGACGCGGATTTCGCCGAGTCTGCTCCGGAATCTTTTGAAGAACGCGTCGAGCGCATTCTGGATTTTGCGGGCGCTTACACGCGGCCGGATTTGTCGTTGCCGCAGTTCGGCGATTCCGATAACCGGCCCATGGGCGGCCGATTGCGCGGCTTGGCCTCTCTTTTCGATCGGCCCGACCTCCGGTACGTAGGCTCCCAAGGCGAAGACGGCGAGCAACCCGAATGGCGGGATACGTTGTTCGAAGAAGGCGGTTTCGCCATCTTCCGAAGTTCATGGGACGACGGAGCCGACCAGCGCATGTTGATGTTCGACTTTGGGCCTCATGGCCGAGGCGCGTTCCGGTTGCTTAGTCTCGATTGTTACGCGTACGGGCGCCCGCTCATCAGCATGCCCGGGCGTTACCGGTATCATACCGACGACGACAGCCGCCAGCTTTTCCGCAGCACCCCGTTTCAAAACACGCTCTCCATCGACGGCGAGAACCAGCAGCGTAATCCGGCCCGGGGCCTTGTGCATTACGAAGCCGAGTATCCCGACAAGATTGTGCAGGCGTGGCACGGCGGTTACAGTCATCTTGCCGGCGGCGAAGAGGAAGACGCTATCGTTCACGAGCGTCAGGTCAGGATGGTTCGGGACCGGTTCTGGCTGGTCCTCGACCGCGTCACACTGAGCGAGCCTGCGCCGCACACCTATGCTCAAAACTGGCGTTTCATGCCGACGGACCTCGCCTCGATTGATGGGTTTCCGGGCCGCGTCACACAATTCGACGAGGCGAATATCGCCGTCATCCCGCTGGTGGAGGGTCCCGCGATTCGCGAGAAAGAGGGCTGGTACTCACCGGAGTATGGGGTGCGTCATGAAGCGCCGTGGCTGGTTTTCGAAGAAGAGACCGGCGACGGCTGGTTCATGGCCACATTGTTGCTGCCTTATCCCGGCAGCGCGTTCCCTTTGGACGCCATGGATGTCGAGGCGGGCCAGGATAGCGTAACGCTGACGCTGGAATGGAAAGACGGCCGCGAGGAGACGGTCGACGCCGCGTTCGTCGAGCAGGATTAGGCCAAGCGCCGCGAGGACGATGGCCGTGAAATAACGCGAGCTGGCCGGGGGCGGATGCCGTCCCCGGCCAACCCTCACAAACTACCCCTCATAATCCACGCGCAGGTCGCGAATGGACAGCGCTTCGGCCGCGGCTTCCGCCAACCGTTCATCGTCGCTGGCCGCCACCGCTTCGAGCCGCTCCCGGGCCTCTTGCTCTTCCCGCTGCGCGATGGCGTGAATCAATGATACCGCGACATCCCCGTCCGCGTCGTCCAGCGCACTAAGCAACGCGTCAAGCGCCGCATCGCCGGGAATTCGCACCAGCGCGGCGGCCGCATGATCGACGGTGTCCGGATCGTCGAGCCACGCCGCGATGGCCGGCGCATTCTCTTCGCCGCCGCACAGCCCCAGAAGATAGAACGCCTCGTACAAAACGCGGTCCGGCGAGTCCTCGTCCAGCAGTCCTTCAAGCGTCTGCGCCATCGCGCTACGGGCCGCGTCTTGTTCCGCCTCGTCCTCGCGTGGCCGCGCGCTCTCGTGGACTATGGTGCGCAGGGTCCACTTCGCAGCGACATACGTGTTCCGGTCTTCATCATCGAACAGGGCGGCCAGCGGTTCGACCGCTTCGGGACCGAACTCGGCCGCGTGGTTGCGCGCCGCGAGCCGGGCGTCTCCATCGCCGGACGCGAGCATCTCGACAAGTTCATCGACGTTCTCCGGCGCATCTTCCGCCATAGCGAATGGAGCCGCACTAACCGCCAAGCAGCATCCAAGAGTCGTAATCATTACACGTTTCAGACTGATCATTTGTCTCCCGCCTCCCCTGTTAAACGTGCCACGGTCCGCGGCCGGGCTCGTGCAACACGAACCGGTTAGCCTCTTCGTCGCCCACTACGCGTTCATTCTCTGGATCCCATTCCAAGGGACGGCCCAACTGGTAGGCCGCATTGGCAAGATTGCACATACTCGCAATGCGATGGCCCGCTTCGATGGGCATGATGGGCTCTTCCCGGCTCTTGATGCAGTCCAACCAATTCCGCCGGTTGCCCGACGCCCCGCTCAATTCGGTTCGCTGCACCGTCTTTCCGCCAGGCGGAGCCTCGTAGTCTTCGGCCTCGCGCAAGGGCCAGGCGCGGCCCCCGATATCGCCGCCATCTACGGCCAGGCTTCCCTTCGTGCCGTGGTAAATGCCACCGTAGCCGCGCTCCTGTTCCGGGCTCTCCGGATCGAAACCGGGCTGACGCCAGTGCACGACCAGATCGCGATGCGGGAATTCCCACGTCGCGACCATCGTAATCGGGTTGTTGTAATTGCCGTGACGCGGCGCCCGGCCGGTCGCCGTGACTTTGGTGGGGCCGGTGTCGTCGAGTTCAAGAAACCAGCTCAAGACGTTCAACACGTGCGCGCCGCGGTCACGGATGTTTCCTCCCCCGAATTCCAAGAACCAACGGAAGGTGCCATGACAATAATCCGGGTTGTAAGGCCGCCACCGTGCGGGCCCAAGCCACATGTCCCAGTCCAGATGATCAGGCGGCGCCTGGTCAACGCCGTCTCCGCCCTCTGGATTCGGATAATGCCAGCAATCCACCTCTTGAATTGCGCCCAACTCTCCATTACGGATGAACTCGCAAATCGAGGGGAAATAGTTGAGGTTACGCCCTTGGCTGCCCACTTGCACGATGCGGTTGTGCCGCCTTGTCGCGGCGACCATCGCCTGGCCCTCGGCGACCGTGTTCGACGCGGGCTTTTCCACATAGACATCCTTGCCGGCTTGACAGGCGTGGACCGTTTGCACCGCGTGCCAATGGTCGGGTGTGCCGAACACCACCGCGTCGATGTCATCCCGATCGAGGATACGCCGATAATCCGTGTAGGTATCCACCTCGCCTTCGTCGTACCACTCCGCGCCGGCTTGCAGCCGCTCTGCGTCGACATCGCACAGCGCAACAACCCGCGCGTCCTCTGCTTCGTTGGTGAGCCAGCTCCGGTGGCTATTGCCCATGCCGCCCAAGCCAATGCAACCGATCGTGATCTGATCGTTGGGTCCGGGGTTTCCCCCCCGGCCGAGCACGCGCGAAGGCACAATGAGCGGTGCGGTCATGGCTGCGCCCGCGGCCAGGAAACTGCGTCGAGAAAGCTTGTTCATAAGGTTATCCCTCCTCCGTTATAGCCGCCCTCCGTCAATAGAGCTACTGGAAAGCCGCATTGAGCCTAGCCTCTGAAACTGCGGAATGCAACAATTGCTGGCGCGAAGGCGTTGCATACGTCAACCTTCATCGAGCCGAATTCGCGCAACTTGCCGCAGCATGCAGCGATTGTGGGGAAGTCTCCCGCAGCGCAGGCGCGGCCTCTTTATGACGGCTTCGCCAAAGTCATCCGCATATACGGCTTGGAATCTTTGCGAGCACGGGAACCCTTGGAGTATGCTAAACCTAGCGTAAGACTAGGGGAAGGATCCGAAGAGACGTTGGCGGCCAACCGCTAGAGTCGTTTCTAAGTCCAAAACGTAAGGGGGAGGCTTGGGCGAATAGCTTCCCTGGGCTATATGGGGCTGGCCTCGAAGGCGTGAATGCCGGCGAAGTCCAGCGACCCGCAGAAAGGAGCCGGTATGACATTGACGCGCAGGCAGTTTATGGCAGGAGCGGCGGCCGCCACGGCGGCGGGCGTCTACATCAACCCACGCAGCGCGCGGGCCAATCCCAACGACCGGTTGGGCATCGCGCTCATCGGCTGCGGAAATCGTGGCACGAGCATGGTGGGGCAACTTGTAAACGCCCGCGACGAGCTAAACCTCGAGTTTCCGGCGATCTGCGACGTATGGCAGGCGCAACTGGACAGCGCGTCGGAGAATCTCGAAGAAGCCACTGGCCGGCGGCCAAAGACCTTTACCCGGCACGAGGAACTGCTCGAATTGCCGGAGGTCGACGCGGTCTTCATCGCGACGCCGGATTTCACCCATAGTCCAATACTGATCGACGCCGCCAACGCCGGCAAACACGCCTTCGTTGAAAAGCCCATGGCGCAGCGGCTTGAGGACGCGAACGCGGCCGTCGACGCGGTCCAGGAAAGCGGCATCGTTTGTCAGGTAGGCACGCAGCGCCGCGCTGATGGCCGGCATCGGGCCGCGGCCAAGTTCCTGCAGGGCGGCGCGCTCGGCACAATCGTGAAGGCGGAATGCGGCTGGAACCGCAATGTGCCTTCATGGGTGCGCGACTACGAGCACATCACCGAGGATGAGGTCGACTGGGAGCAATTCCTCAACTATCTCGATCCGCGGCCGTTTGATCCGCGCCGGTTCCGTTGCTGGCATTTGTACCGCGATTATGCGCTCGGCCTGGTCAATCTGTTGGGCAGCCATCTGATCGACGTTGCGCAGTGGTACACCGGCGATCCCTATCCGGAAACCGCCGTGGGCATCGAGGCGCATCAAGTGTTCAAGGACCGCGAAAACGCAGACTTGCAGGAGATCGTGTACACGTTCCCCAAGGGCCACGTGGTCCGCTTCGAGTCGCGCTTGAACAACTCCTATCGATGGATGGGCGCGGAAAATGTGTTCTCGGGCACGAAGGGCGTTTTCGACACCAATTCGTGGACTGCGCGCGGCGATGGCGCGATAGACGAGGTCGAGGCTATCGAGGACGCCATCGAGATCGAGCCGGAAGAGGTCGACGACGGGATCATGCAGAACTGGTTGCGCTGTATCCGTGAGAACCGCACTGACACGTACGCGCCGGTGGAGGCGGGGCACGCGCATTCGGTGGCGGGCATCATGGGATATTTTGCGGCGTACACCGGCAAACGCCATGTCTACCATCCCGGCACGCGGGCCATCTTCGAGGCCTGATTCTTCAGACGTACACGCAACCCATGAGCCGGCGGGTCATGGCTGCTTGCCTGCCACGCAGCGATGGCCCGCCGCCATGCAGCGTCCGCTCACGGCCCCAACATAGACCCGCGCGGGCAAGGCGGGCGAAAAAGAACGAGAAACGAAAGGTAGACGCGCATGCCCTCGCACAGTGTCATCCTTGGCGCCGGCGTGGTCGGCCAGTTGTTCGGCGCGGCGTTGCACCGGCACGGTCATCGCGTAACCTTTGTCGTACGGCCAAAACGTCGAGACGCCCTCTTGGAGCACGGCATTCAGCTCACGCCCCAGCGGGGCGATTCCTACGCAATCACCCTGTTTGAGGATGGCCCCTCGCGCGGGCCTGGCGGCGCGCCCGGCCTCGTCACTTCGTTCGAAGAACTAGGGGATATGACGTACCTGTTCCTGTGCGTGCGCAGCGATCAGCTTTCCGAGGCGTTTGCTCAGATTGCCGAACCAGGCGGGAGCGGGGCGACGGGTGTGGTGTGTTGTCCGATGTGGCGTTGGAACGGCGCGGACCTGCCCGACTGCATCGCGCGTTGGGCCTATCTGCTGCCGGGCCTGGGCGGTGTGTTTCACGAAAACGAGATCGTCTACAAGATGCACACCACCGGCGTCGCCACGCTCGGCGATGGCCCGCCTGAAACGGCGCAGGGCGTCGCCACGCTGTTGCGGGAATCCGGTATTCCCACGCGTACGCGGCCCCACCTCATGAGAGACATGCAGACTATCCTCGCCGTGGGGTTGCCCATCCTGGCGGGCATTGGCGCGGCCTATTACGATCTCCAAACGTTTTGCCGGGACCGCGTGCTCGTCCGCATGACGGTTCAAGCGCAACGGGATGCGCTGACCGCCCTCAGGGCCATGGGCGAACCACTCGGGCTGCTCGGCAATCTTACGCGTACGCTGCCCTTGCCCATCACCGGCATGGGATTGCGGCTGATGAACCCGTGTCTGCGCGGGCTCACGCGCGAGATGATCGAGATCCATTTTCGCAAAACGCACCGGCAGACCATTCATTTACTTCGCGATCTCGAACAAACCGCCTCGGCCCGGGGCGCGGAGACGCCGCACCTTGCCGCGCTCCTGGCGAAAGAGCCGGACGCCGCGCCTTAAACGATTACGCGCGATCCCGCGGGTGTTTGCATGATGCCCTCAATTCGACGCTAACGCGAGAGAATTCCTGTGGCTTTGTCCGGGAATACCGGAATAAGCCTTCGAGTCAGACCTACTGTATTTGGATCAAAGGGAACGGCATGAATCGGTATGAGAGCAACGCGTGGATCACCGAACTGTTGCGCGAACTCCCCGGCGGCCTGGACGAATTGGAGCGCAGATATCCGGGGTTTACAGACTGGATCGAACAGATGCGTCAGCGAGTGCAAGAAATCTTTGACCTGCTCAATCAACAGCGGCCGGCGCGCTTGGTGCTGGTGGGGCGCCGCGGCGCCGGAAAATCAAGCTTGGTCAACGCGATCTTTCAAGCGCCGGTGGCGAAGGTCGGCGCCGTGACCAGTCAGACGGGCCGGGCCGAATGGCGGCATTATGAAGAGGATGGCCGCGCCCTTGATATCCTTGATACCCGCGGCTTCGCCGAAGGCGGCCAGCCCCGGGAAGAGGCCGGCGCGCCCACGGCCGAGGACGAGATCTGGGCGGCGCTGAACGAAAGGCCGCCGGATGTCATTCTGTTCCTGCAAAAAGCCAAGGAAGTAGACGCCCACATTGACGCGGACCTGAAAGCCATCAAGCGGCTGCGGGAAAAGGTGTCGATGCATCATTACTACGACGCGCCCGTCATTGGCGTCGTTTCGCAGGTCGACGAATTGGACCCGCTTCATGTTTGCGAGCCGCCTTTCGAGCATCCGCGTAAACAGGCGCACATCGAGGAAGCAAAACGCGCGCTCGCGGCGAAGATGGGGGATTGCTTCGAAGAGGACCTGCTCGAAGTGTTTCCGGTATGCGCCTATCAAGATTTCACGGAAACGCCGCCGTACAGCCGTTGTTGGGGCATCGAGGAGTTGGTGCGCTATCTAATCGACCGGTTGCCCGACGAGAGCAAGCTGTCCATGGCGCAGGCCGCGCGGCTAAAGCGCATGCAGGCGGAGATCGCGCGCGAGCGCATCGTGCAGCCCGCGGCGTTGGCGGCCGCAGGCATCGGGGCCACGCCAATTCCCGTAGCCGACGCCCTGCCGTTAACCGGGCTTCAACTGGGCATGATTGTCGCCGTTGGATACGTAGGCGGGTATCGGCTCACCAAAGAGACCGCCGCCGATTTTCTGACAGCGATGGGCGCCAACGTGGCCGTGGCGATTGGCGCGCGGGAGGTGGCGCGCGCGCTGCTCAAGTTCGTGCCTGTCGCGGGCTGGGCCATCTCCAGTGGCGTCGCCTATGCGGCGACAATGGCCATCGGCGAGGCGGCGATCGCATACTTCATCAAGGATTGGTCCGCCGAAGACGCAAGGCGGGTGCTGGAACAAGAACGCGAACGCCACATGGGAGAAGAGTCGTCTACGTGAAGACGCCTCGCATGCCCTACTCTGCCTCTTCCCTTCTGCTTAGCCGCTTGAGTTCGTAGAGCGCGTCCAGGGCCTCGCGCGGGGTCATCGCGTCGGGATCCATGTCGGCTAGGCGGGAGATCAACTCGGAGACCGTGGGCTGCCCTGATGAAGCGGGCTCGTCCGGCTGCGCGGGCTTGGTGCGCTTCTCCGCACCCTGCGGCGAGAACAAGTAGAGCTGTTGCGGCAGGCCCAACGCCGCCGTGTTGCCGGATTCGAGCAGCTCAAGAATCTCGCGCGCCCGTTCGAGCACGCTGGGCGGCAGGCCCGCCAGCTTCGCCACCTGAATGCCGTAACTGTGGTCGGCGCCGCCCTCGACAATGCGGTACAAGAAGATGACCTTGCCTTCGTACTCGCGCACGGCCACATTCAGGTTTTTCGCGCGCTTGAGCCGGTTCGGCAGCTCCGTGAGTTCGTGGTAATGGGTGGCGAACAGCGTCTTCGCGCCAATGCGATCATGAATGTGCTCGGCGACTGACCAAGCGATGCTAATGCCGTCGAACGTCGAGGTGCCCCGACCGATTTCGTCGAGGACCAGCAGGCTCTGGTTCGTGGCCGTGTTAAGGATTGACGCTGTTTCGATCATCTCGACCATGAAGGTGCTCTCGCCGCGCACGAGATTGTCCGTCGCTCCGACGCGCGTGAAGATGCGGTCCACCACGCCGATGTCCGCCTCCGCCGCGGGTACGAAACCGCCAATCTGCGCCATGAGCACAATAAGCGCGACCTGCCGCAAGTACGTGGATTTGCCTGCCATGTTCGGCCCCGTCACGATTTGCAGGTTCGCCTCCGCCGAATCCATGACGGTGTCGTTGGGCACGAAATCCGCCCGCTTCATGAGGTGCTCGACCACGGGATGGCGTCCGTCGCGGATCCGCAGGTTGTCCCCAGCATGGACGGATGGCTTTACGTATTGCTGGGTCGCGGCGGTTTCCGCAAAGCTGAGCAGCACATCCAGCGCCGCGATGGCGTTGGCGGTCTGGTAGATGCGCCGCGCTTCGCCGGCGATGCGCTCGCGCAACGCGGCGAACAGCTCGTATTCGAGCTTGCTCATTCGTTCTTGCGCGGTGACGATCTCCTCCTCGCGGGATTTCAATGCGGGCGTGACGTAGCGCTCCGCGTTGACCAACGTCTGCTTGCGCTCATAATCCTCGGGCGCGAGATGGGTCTGCGCCTTCGTTACCTCGATGTAATACCCAAAGACCTTGTTGTACCCGATCTTCAGGTTCGGGATGCCCGTGCGCGCGCTTTCTTCGCGCTGCAACGTCGCGATCCAGTCGCGGCCACCCTTCACCAAGCTGCGCAGCCGGTCCAGCTCCTCATCATGGCCTTCGCGGATGAGGTTGCCTTCCATCACGGTCAACGGCGGCTCGTCCACGATGGCTTCTTCGATCCACGCGGTCACGTCGCTCAACTCGTCCATGTCGCCGAGGATCCGTCCGATGAGTTCGCCGCTCAACTCGGCAAGCAAGCGCCGCAGTTCCGGCGTATGGCTTAGGCTTTCGCCGAGGGCGCGCATGTCGCGCGCGTTGCCGGAGCGCGCCGTGATGCGGCTCATGAGCCGTTCAAGATCCGCCACACCGCGCAGCGTTTCCCGCAGGTTCAGCCGCAACTCGACAGCGTCGTAGAGTTCCTCGACCGCGCCGAGCCGCGCGTTGATGGCGTCCACGTCGAGCAGCGGATGCAGAATCCACTGGCGTATCATGCGCGCGCCCATGCTGGTCTGCGTACGGTCGAGCACGCCCAGCAGCGTGCCGCGTTTGCCCTTGTCGAGGATGGACGTTACGAGTTCAAGGTTGCGTTGCGTATTGCCATCGAGCACCACGTATTGCGATGGGCTGTACCGGCGCGGTAGGCGCAAGTGCGGCACGGCGTCGCGCTGGGTGTGCTGCACGTAAGACAACGCGGCGCCCGCGCAACGCAAGGCGGCGGGCGCATCATCGAGGCCGACCCCTTTCAGCGTGCTCAAGCCAAACTGATCCATGAGCCGGTCGCGCGACAAGGCGGGATCGAAATCGTCGTCGTCACGCCGGGTAATCGCCAGGCCCTCGAAGCGTTGGCGCAGCAGTTCCGCAAAGTCTTCAGGGAGATCCTCGGGCACGATTACTTCGGCCGGCGTCATGCGCACGAGTTCATCGATAAGCGTGCGCTCCGAGTCGCCGTCGATCTGCGCGGCGAGAAATTCGCCCGTCGTCACGTCGATCCACGCAAGACCCGCGCTGCCGTTGTCGACGGCCAACGCCGCCAGGTAGTTGTTCGCCGTCTCTTCGAGCAGGTCCGGCGCGGTCACGGTGCCGGGCGTGACGGTGCGGGTGATGGCGCGTTTCACCACGCCCTTGGCGTCCTTGGGATCCTCGACCTGGTCACACAGCGTGACCGTGCGCCCCGCTTGCAGCAAGCGCGCCACGTAGCTCTCGACGCTGCGCACCGGCACGCCCGCCATGGGAATGCGGTCTTCCTTTTCCGGCCCGTCGCGCGAAGTCAGCGCGACGCCAAGGAGCTCGGCCGCCTCGATAGCGTCCTCGAAGAACAGCTCGTAGAAATCGCCCATGCGGAAAAGCAATAGCGAATCGCCGCTTTCCGCCTTCGCCTCGAGATACTGGCGAAGCATGGGCGTGAGCTTGTTCTGGGAGATCTCGGAGAGTTTTTTCCACTTCTGCGCCATAATAGGCGGGATTATAACAGGATCGGCGGAAGGCCGTCCCCATTTCCGAAAAGGATGGGCTTCCGCGCCTCATCTTCCAACTGGAGCGAAGCGTCACGAGCCCGCTCCATCCGGCGTTTGATGGCCACGGCGACTACGCGGTTTGCATAGGCGGGCTCCGGTGACTACAATCAGCGCGGCTTATACAGTGCGCACACACGTGTATGCACGCGTGTAAAGGGAAAAGGCCGTCGCCTAGCGCTAGCTCGTGCTGGCGCGGCGTTCTGGGATGTGGA
>PUMX01000169.1 GCA_003552485.1 Candidatus Hydrogenedentota bacterium | reverse complement strand
CCGGAAGTCAGCAAGATTGTTGTGTCCGGATCGTTTGTGACAACAACGCGGCCGCCTGGTCCATTCACTCAAACAAACTCAGTTGCTTGCCCATGCCGGGGCGCCGGAAGTGTTCAGTCGACAGGGACGGCGCTTGACCGCCGATGCCCGCTCGGCGACACGCTATATCAAACAACGCCTGGATCTGTTGGGCATAGGGCCCCGAGCCGCGCATGCGTTTGCCGAAGGCGGTGTTGTTCAATTCGCCCTCACGCGTGGCGCGAATGCGGTTGAGCACCTTATCCGCGCGATCCGGCACATAATTACGCAACCAGCTCTCGAACAGTCCTTGTACGCCATGAGGCAAACGCAGCAACACGTAACCCCCATACTGCGCTCCCGCCTCGACCGCAGTCTCGACAATGCACGCCGTCTCGTGGTCGGTAAGGCCCGGTATCACGGGCGCGACGAGCACGCCAACGGGCACGCCGGCCTCGCGCAGCGCAGTGATGGCCTCAAGACGCTGACGCGGCAGCGAGGAGCGGGGTTCGAGAATGCGCGTAAGCCGCGCATCAAGCGAGGTGATCGAGATATAGACGGAGACTGCGTTGAACCGGTTCAGTTCAGTGAAGACATCGAGGTCCCGCATGATCAGTCGATTCTTCGTGACAATGCCGACGGGATTGCGGAATTCAGCAAGGACTTCCAGGCATCGCCGCGTGATTTCCCACCGCTTTTCCACGGGCTGATATGCGTCCGTTACGCCGCTCATGGCCACCGTTTGCGGGGTCCAGTCTTTCGCCATGAGGGCCTGCCGCAGCAACGTCGACGCCTCTTCCTTCACAAGGATGCATGTCTCGAAATCCAGGCCTGCCGAATACCCCAGATACTCATGTGTCGGCCGCGCATAGCAATAGGAACAGCCATGTTCGCAGCCGCGATATGGATTGACGCTCGCCGAATACGGCACGTCCGGGCTGTCGTTGTAGCTGATAATCGAGCGGCTCGCATCGGGGATGAACTGCGTCGCCGGTTTCACGCCCGCGCCGGCGGTTTCCGGATCCGCTTCGTATTCGCGGCCCTCGAACCGGTTCGCTGGGTTGCTGTCCGTTCCCCGGCCCCGCAGGGGGCCCTGTCGTCGTTGAGTCGTCATGGTTGACGGCTAACCCTTCGTCATTCCAGCTCTTCCCATTGTTTCTGCTGCAACCGTTGCCCGGCAAGCGCGGCGAGCGTTACCGCATGACCCGGCCAGTTCCACCCTCGAGCGTACACAATGCGCCCCCGCTATTGGAATTCCCTTGGAATCGCGGGTGCGCTGCGCTAGGCTTTATAAGAATAGGATGCGCCAGGGATAGCCTCGGCTGCTATCCCTCGGAATCGGCAAAACCACGCACAATCACGCAGCGGTTCGAGCAGGAGGGATAGTGAAATGCATGACATAAGCCGCCGCGCGTTTTTGGCGCGCGCCGCCTGCGCCAGCGCACTAGCGCCGTTCGCTTACGCCGCGCGCGGGGATGTGCCTGCCGCCGGCAACACACTTGACTGGCGGTTGACGCCAATCGCCGACAACGCGGTGTACGCTCGTCGAAGGCCGATGCGCGGCGCCTTGTACTGCGAAAGTGCGAACAAGACGTTCCTGAGCTGGATGGGCCACGACTGTCACCCTTACGTGATGGCGTATGACCACGGGGCCGAGGAATGGGCCGGACCGTTGCGCGTCGGCGCATCCCAACAGCAAAGCTTCAACAAATGGCCCGTTATGGCGCAGGACGCCGAGGGTTTTATCCACATCTTCTACGGAGCGCACAACGCCGAATTGCGGCACACAATCGCGCCCGCGCCCGGCGCAATTGACGGAGAGTGGAACGACACGGGCATCGGCGTCACCGAACGCGCCTCGTATCCCATGCCCGTGCGCGCGGCGAACGGCGATCTGTACGTCTTCTACCGATTCACCGACAGACGCGGACCGGACTTCCGGCCCTACGTGTACATCAAGTCAGTAGACAACGGCCGTTCGTGGAGCGAACCCGCCCAAGCGATATGGCATGAGACGCCGCGTCCGCATAACCTCAACGAGATCTACGTCGGCGCGATCGTGGAACAGCCCGCCGGCGAACACGGTCCCGAGCGGTTTCTGATCAGTTGGTCGATTGCTGGCGGCGGCCCCGAACAAGAACGCCACGTCGCATACACCAAGGACATCTACTGCGCCGCGTTCGTTCCATCCCAAGACGCGTTTTACAGCGTCGGCGGCGCCGAGATTGGACCGTTTATCGACGACCCGGACGCCCAGGAACATTGCCTCGCCTACGACACCGGCGAACTCGACCCCGAGGCAAGACGCGCCACCTTCTGGCATTCCGTCGCGCCATCCTTCAATCCCGCCAATGGCAATCCCATCGTCGCGTTTGGCGTTCTCAACAAAGACAGAGTAGCGCTCACCGGCGACGGACGGGACGATTGGCATCAGGAAATCCAATACGACGGCAAAGTCGCCATCTGGGACGACGGCCGCTGGGTTCACCGTGACGTGGCGGAACAGCTGCCCATCAAGGCTATCCAGCAATGCGGCCCCGATTGCTTCCGCGCATATTGCGGCGCCGACGGCGTGCATGTATTCGAGTCCATAGACGGCGGACATACATGGGCCGAAGAGGTGACGATGGAAGCCCGCAACGCCGCCATGTTCAACGTGGTCGACCAGGCCCGGCCAGAGATCATGGCGCTTGTTACGCAGCGCGAACAACCCCTGCAAGACGGCAGGCCGGGACACAGCCCCGATGAGTACCGGCAGAATTTCCTCGTCTGGACGCTCGGCGTTGGATCCATTCCCGCGCCGCAATAGATCAGAAGGCCAGTGCGATCGGCCGGGCCGCAGTCGAGTGCGCAAACCGTCACCAACTCCCGTTGCGGATCTCGATCTTGACAAGACCGCCCGCAACGCGTAGAATTCCCTTTGGATTGGACAAGCGCCATATCGCCACGACGGCGTCCGTCCAATCAATCCACACCTAGTGGGGGTGTAGCTCAGCTGGGAGAGCGCTTGGCTGGCAGCCAAGAGGTCAGGGGTTCGAGCCCCCTCACCTCCACCATCCTTCTTCTACGATGATATGAGACCGTCCCAACAAGTCCTCTATCCTTTCCGTTTACGATACTACTGTACCCAT
>PUMX01000400.1 GCA_003552485.1 Candidatus Hydrogenedentota bacterium | reverse complement strand
GCTTGCATTGGTGTTACTGGTCCTGCAGCTTCCAGGCACGATCCTGCCGCTGTTTCTGTTGCCCGCCGACAGCTTTACTATCGTCCCCCATGGCTTGACGCTTGAAGGCCAGTACATCATCAAGAATCTGGTGCTGATTGGCGGCGCGCTGGTTGTAGGCGGATCTTTGCGCGAACAAGGAACCGACCGCCGCTTGTAACTCACCCCCTCTGCGCCCAAAGCAAATCGCCTATGGCGTGTATGGCTGCCTTAACGCTGGAACCTGGGTCACGCCCTCGCCGGAACCCGCGTCCCAGATGGTCGCGGCAAGGTACACGCGCTCGGGCTCGTCGGGGCTGTTATGGTAATAAGCCGTCACGATCTTACCGTCGCGGCGCCGCACGCTCATGGGATAACCCAGGTCCCAGTTCGCGCCGTCATCGCGCAGGATGATTTCGTCGCTCCACGATTGCCCATTGTCGCTGCTGATGCGCGCGCGTTGCCCAAAGGGCTCGGCGCGATGACCGTAGACCAATACGATGCGTCCGTCTTCGAGGACGATCATATGGCCGGGATTGCCGCGGTTTTCTTCCGAGGGTTTGTTAATCAGTTCCCAGGTCTGCCCGTTGTCCGGCGAATGGAACGTCTCGATCCAGAAATGCCGTTCATCATTGTCAATGGAACGCCGCCGCACGACGCTTAACAATTCCTCATCGGACAAACGGATGGTCGTGGGCATGATCGAATAGCCGCCCTCGCGTGGATGCGGCGTGATCCACGACACGAACTCCCACGACAAGCCGCCATCGTCCGTCTTGGCGTGCATGACCACGCCTTCGCCGCCTTCGTTCTTTGCGACGGTGAAGGAGGTAATCATTTCCCGCGGGCCTTCCGTGACGTAGTTCTTCCGGGCGAAGACGCCTTCGCGATGGAAGCTGGGAAACTCGAAGGGGCCCTCCCACGTGCGCGCTCGGTCATATGAATAATAGAAGCGCGAGAAGCCATGGCTGCTCCCATCGCGCTGAAACAAGAACGCGAAGTCGGGATGGGTGAAATCCATGGGCTCGCGCAACGGACGAATCTCCCGTTCCTGCCCGTCCTCATCAAGGAAATCGGGCTCTTCGATGGTCCACGTTTCGCCGCCATCGAGGCTGCGCGCGAACCGCCGAACGGATGGGCGATCGGGATCGATGTCGTGCCCCGTTCCCTCTTTGAAATAGCCCAGGGTAAACCCGACTACAATCTCGTCATCCCAAATCCACATGCCCATGTTGCGCGGCCAGCCCGCAAACCGGCCTTCTTCATTATGGATATCGACGTGCTCGGTGATCTCGACGCCGTCCACCGCTGAAGCCGGATAAACGAGCACTCCGGCGAGAAGCACGGCAATTCCCAAACGTATTCCCATGGTAAGCACCCTTTCCTAAACCAGTATCCCCCGCGTGTTGCAATCAAAGGCAGTGTTTACTCTCTTGCCGACGGTAAGCCTAGCGCTTTACAAGAGTTCGGCGCAACAACCGGGGAACAAGATCGTCAATCGCCGGTTCCGGAGACGTTTGTCTTTGCGCACGTCGTTATGACCAGCTAATCAACGGAACGGGCGCCGGCGTCTTATCGGCGTGGATAAGCCGGCTGGAACGCGGCGACCGGAAACCACTCCCCAAGGGTCTTCCCAATTACCCCGCGATTAAGGAAGCGCGTCGAATATCTCTTGAAATTTCGGGTACTATTTCACTGTTCAATACTAATGAGCCGCCCAACCGGCAGACAGTCCAGGCCGGGGCTGGGCGAGGCAAGTGTGGACCGCTGGACGGGAGGAACGCACAGTGAGGATTCGAAACGGTTTAGCAGTTGTACTGATAGCGGCGTTAGCGCCTTGGGGAGCGGCCGCGGACGAGCTATACGACCCCATCGCGATTTTTTTGACATGGCAAGCGGACCCGCTCACCACCATGACAATCGACTGGCACACGGAAGGCGAAGACCGGCCGGTCATAGTCCACTACCGCACAGCCGGCGAGGGGCCCTGGCGCTCGACAGGCGGCGATACACGCGAGTTTCCCTTCTCGGAGCGGCTGATTCACCGCGTCGAGCTGACAGGCCTTGAGCCCGGAACGCGGTACGAGTTCCGGTTCGGCGCGGACTCGGAAATCTACCAGTTTGAGACGATGCCCGAGAATCTGGTTGACCCCCTGCGCATCGCCATCGGCGGCGACGTGCGGCACGAGAAGGAATGGATGGACCGAACGAACCGCGTCGCGATGGACTATGATCCGCACTTCGTGGTCTGGCTCGGCGATCTGGCCTATGCGGACGAAGATCCGCGGTTGAACTACCGCTGGTACGAGTTTTTCGACTCGATTAAGGAAACGCTGATCACCGACGACGGCCTGGTCACACCCATTGTCGTCATGCTGGGCAACCACGAGGTGGTCTGGCTGCCCCGCTTGGAGCGCAACGACGGGCTGCACTACGCCGAGGAGCACGGCTGGGAAAACCACGACGCCATCTGGTTCTATGAGCTATTCGCGTTTCCCAAGGAGCCCGGCTACGGAACCCTGGATTTCGGCGATTACTTGAGCCTCATCATCCTCAATACGGATCACGGCGAACCCATCGAAGGCAGGCAGACCGAATGGCTCGAGGAGCAACTCGCTGCGCGCCAAGACATTCCCCACGTTTTCCCCATGTTCCACGTGCCCACCTTTCCATCAGTGCGGGACTGGGATACCTGGGGCAGCGTCGATGTGCGGGAGCACTGGATGCCCCTGTTCGACGAGTATAGCGTCCGCTTCGTCTACGAGGCCCACGATCACGCGTACAAGCGCACGGAACCCATCCGCGGCCTGCGCGTGGACGACCGCGGCACGGTCTACATAGGCGACGGCGCTTGGGGCGTCAGCGAGCGCGACGTGCACCCTGCGGACGAGACCTGGTTCTTGCGCGAATCGAAGTCGGTGCGTCATTTCATTTTGACGACGCTTCAGGGCCAGCATCAGCACCACCTTATGGTGGACGAACACGGCAACCACATCGACGAGTATCCCGAGGGCTTGACGCGGATGCAGATCGGCGATTGAACGCTTCGCCTTGAGCGAAGTTGTAGTCATGAAGTGAAGTACGGTTACTGAAAGGAGGGCAGTTCAATGAAGTGGATAATGCGCGGCATTACAATGGCGTTGGCGGTTTCGCTGTTTGCGCCGGTTGTGGCCGCTGGCGAGGATCTGTTCGATCCGCCGGGCCTCATGCTCACGTGGCGCGACGACCCGCTCACCACGATGGTCATCGACTGGAACACTGAAGAAGAACGCGACGCCGTGGTGCAATACCGTGAGCACGGCGAAGACGGCGAATGGATGGAGGAATCCGGCGAGTCGTTTCCGTTTCCTTACTCCGAACGCACGGTGTATCGGGTCGAGTTAACGGAGCTTGATCCGGGAACGAAATACGCGTTCCGCATGGGAGAAGACAGCCGCGAATTTTCGTTCCGCACCATGCCGCTCAACGCGGCGAGGCCGATCCGCGTCGCTTTCGGCGGAGATACGCGCCACGACCAGGATTGGATGGAGAACACAAACCGGCAGGCCCGCAAACTTGACGTGGATTTCGTAGTCTGGGGCGGCGATCTGGCGTATGCGGACGGACGCGAGGACCGGCTATACCGTTGGAAGGAGTGGTTCGACGCCAATAAGAACGAACTCATCACCGACACGGGCCGAGTCATCCCCATCCTCGCGGGCATCGGCAATCATGAGATCGTGGGCGGTTACATCACTAGCCATGAGGACTATGAGCAAACCGACGAATGGCGCGAGGAGATCGCTCCTTACTACTACAGTCTGTTCGCCTTCCCCGGCCAACCGGGATACGACGTGCTGGATTTCGGGGATTACATGAGCATTATTCTGCTCGACACAAACCACAGTAATCCCGTCGCTGGTGAGCAGACGGAATGGCTCGAGCAGACGCTGGCTGAACGCACCGATGTGCCTCATGTGTTTCCGGTGTATCACGTTCCCGCTTATCCAGGCCATCGCGACTTTGACGGGAGCGTGTCCGAGCTCGTGCGCGAGCACTGGGTTCCTCTGTTCGAGGAATATGGCGTTCAGGTCGCATTCGAGAATCACGATCACGTGTATAAGCGCACACACCCGATTCTCGAAGGGGAGATCGATGACCGCGGAATCGTGTATATTGGCGATGGTGCGTGGGGCGTGAGCACGCGCGGCGGGCATGACCCCGACGAAGCCTGGTATCTGACCCGCATGGAGTCAAAGCGGCACCTGATTATGGCCGCTATCCAGGGCCGCACACACGTCTTCTACATGATCGACGAGGATGGAAACCTCATCGACACGTACCCCGAGATGACGGGCATTACGTACTGAACCTCGTGCATGGTAGCATGGAATCCCGGCCGCCGCTCTCGTGGCGGCGGCCGGCGCCAGAAAGGGGGAGCGCCCTATGTTCGATTGGCTGTATCAACCCTGGCCGTGGTACGTGGCAGGTCCTATCATCGGCCTTTTCGTTCCGTTGCTGTTCATCTTCGGCAACAAGCAGTTCGGAATCTCTTCCAGCCTGCGTCACGCGTGCGCCAGTTTCGCGCCCAAGTCTATCCCATTCTTCGACTATGACTGGAAGAAGGAGGGATCGTGGAATCTTTTGTTTGTGGGCGGCGTGCTCATAGGCGGCTTCTTGGGCGGCTGGGTCTTCGCCAATCCCGAGCCCATAGCCATTTCCGCCAGCACCGTCCAAGATCTGGCCGCTCTCGGCATTCAAGACTTCGATGGCTTTCTGCCCGATGACATCTTCGCGTGGGGCAACCTGCTCACTTGGCGGGGCCTGATCATCATGCTCGGCGGCGGTTTCCTGGTCGGCTTCGGCGCGCGGTACGCTGGAGGATGCACCTCGGGCCACGCGATCACTGGCTTGTCCGACCTGCAGCTCGCGTCCCTAATCGCCGTGATTGGTTTCTTTGTTGGCGGATTGATAATCACCCACTTGGTGTATCCGCTTATTCTCTAGACAAAGGAAAGGTTTGACAATGGCTCATATCAAGTATGTCGTATTCGGGATCCTCTTCGGATTCGTTCTGACAAAAGCCGAGGTCATTTCCTGGTTCCGCATCCAAGAGATGTTCCGGTTTCAGGCCTTCCACATGTATGGCGTGATCGGAGCGGCGGTTGTGGTGGGAATGATATCGGTGCAGATCATCAAGCGCTTCAACATCAAGGACATTTACGGCGAACCCATCACCATCAAGCCGAAAGACTCCAGGACAATCTATCGCTATATGATCGGGGGCACGCTTTTTGGCTTCGGCTGGGCGTTAACCGGCGCGTGCCCGGGCCCGCTTTATGCGCTCTTGGGCAGCGGACTCAGCATCATGATCGTGCCCATAGCGGGGGCGATCGCTGGTACTTACGTATACGGCCTCTTGCAAGACAAGCTTCCGCATTAGTTGTGGTTGGCCCGAAACAAAACGGATATAAGGATAGCGCGCCATGTTCTTTAAGCAAATCTTTGACCCGAAAATCGCGCAGTATTCCTATGTTGTCGGCTGTCAAGCCACCGGCGAGGCCGCTGTCATCGATCCGCTGCGCGACATTGACCAATACGACTGTATCGCCGAAGCCGAAGGGCTGCGCATCACGAAGGCGGTCGACACGCACATCCACGCTGATTACCTCTCGGGCCTCCGGGAATTCGCCGAGCGAGGCGTCAAGGTGTATGCGTCGGATGAAGGCGACAAGGACTGGAAATACGAGTGGCTGATCAACAGCAGCAAGTACGATTACGAGCTGCTCAAGGATGGGGACGCGTTTTCTATTGGCAAGGTCGAGATTAGGGCGATTCACACGCCGGGCCACACACCCGAGCATTTGACGTACGCCGTGACCGACCGGGGCGGCGGCGCCGACGAACCCATGGGCGTCGCCACGGGCGACTTCATCTTCGTAGGCGACCTTGGCCGGCCGGACCTTCTTGAATCCGCGGCCGGCCAGGCGGGCATTATGGAGCCTTCGGCGCGCGTACTCTACAAGACCGTGCGCTCCATCGAAGAGCTGCCGAATTACATGCAGATTTGGCCGGGCCATGGGGCGGGCAGCGCGTGCGGCAAGAGCCTAGGCGCCGTGCCGCAGACCACGCTGGGTTATGAGCGCCGGTTCAATCCGGCGTTGAAGGCGGCGACGAGCGAGGACACCTTCGTGAGCTTCATCCTCGAAGGCCAGCCCGAACCGCCGATGTACTTTGCACGCATGAAGCGCGACAACAAGTCGGGCCCTGCCGTGCTCAAGGGCGCGCTGCCGGCGCCATCAAAGGCCACACCCCAGGATCTCGCCGCCAAGGCTGCGCAGAAAGGAAACGTGGTGATTGATGCGCGCCCGCGGAACCAATTCGCGGAGGCGCACTTGCCGGGCTCGCTGCTGTCTCCCCTCAATAAGGCGTTCAACACCATCGTCGGCTCCTTCGTTGAGGAGGATGAAGACATTTACCTTATCGTGGATGAAGCAAAGCTCGACGAAGCGGTGCGCGACTTGATCCGAATCGGTTACGACCGTATCAAAGGCTACATCACGCCTGAGCAGTTCGAAGAGTACCGCCACCAGGGCGGCGAAGTGGATTCCATGCCGGTGAAGACCTTTGCGGAAGCGAAAGACGAACTTTCCAAGGCGAACGTAGCCGTCGTCGATGTGCGCAAGTATGCGGATTTCGCGCCCGAGCATATCCCGAATGCTATCAACGCAGCGGATTCGCGCTTGCCGGAATACCTCGACAGAATACCCAAGGACAAAACCCTGTACGTGCATTGCACCGCCGGCGCCCGTTCCGCCGTGTCCGCGGCATACCTGAAACGGGCCGGATATAATACGCTGCTGATCGATGACCAGTTCGACAACTGGAAGAAGCTGCAGGGGGAAACCGTCGCGTCTAGCTGAAGGCTATGCGCCCCCTGCGACTGCCCGGTTGGCCGCGGCCATTGGCTTCATGGTTCGCGCCGGTTCCGCGTTGCGCCAATGGCCGCGCCCGTTACGAATGGGCCCGCAGACAGTGCGAATTGACAGCCGCTTTTGGCCGGCCGGGGGCAGATGTCGCGTGATGCTGGACGCTAAACACCGGGGGTCGTGACTCGCGTGCGCAGATTCCTTCCCATACTGACTTGGCTGCCCCGCTACGAGAAGGATTGGCTCAAAGGCGATTTGGCCGCAGGCGTCACGGTCGGGGTTATGCTGATCCCCCAAGGCATGGCCTACGCGCTGATCGCGGGCCTGCCGCCGGAGTATGGGTTATACGCCGCCGTTGTCCCGTTAGTCATCTACGCAGTGTTCGGAACCTCACGGCATCTGGCGGTCGGGCCGGTGGCGCTCATCGCCCTGTTGGTCGCCTCGGCAGTGGCGCCTCTTGCGGACTCTCCCGAAGAGCACATTGCCTTGAGCGTGTTGCTCGCCCTGATGATCGGCGTGATCCAGCTAGCGTTTGGCTTCATGCGGATGGGTTTCCTTGTCAACCTGCTGTCCCATCCGGTGCTGTCCGGCTTCATCTCCGCCGCCGCCATTGTCATCGGCCTCAGCCAACTCCACCACCTGCTGGGCGTCGAGGCGGTGTCCGGCGGACTCCACCAAGTCGTTTACGGGATCGGCGAGCAACTGTCCCAAACCAATCCCTGGACTCTGGCGATCGGCGTTGGCGCTATACTGTTGATCGTCGCACTGAAGAGGGCGGCGCCCCGTGCGCCCGCCGCCCTGGCCGCCGTCGTGGCGGGCGTACTGCTGGTCGCGTTTACCGGGCTGGACGCGCGGGGCGTTCGCATCGTCGGCGAGATACCGGCGGGCCTGCCAGGTTTCGCTGTTCCCCCGCTTGAATGGACCTCTGTGACGGCGCTCTTCCCGATGGCGCTTGCTATAGCCCTCGTCGGATTCATGGAATCCATTGCCGTGGCAAAAGTGATCCAGCGCAAGGCCGGCGATTATGAAGTGGACGCCAACCAAGAGCTAATCGCCTTGGGCGCCGCAAATATCGGCGGCTCGCTGTTTCACGCCTTTCCGGTGACCGGCGGATTCTCCCGCACGGCCGTCAACTACGACGCTGGCGCGCGAACTGGACTCGCCGGCGGCGTGAGCGCGGCCATTGTAGCCGTTACGCTTCTGTTCCTCACGCCACTCTTCTATTACCTGCCCAACGCCATACTCGCCGCCGTCATCCTAGTGGCGGTCTACGGACTCATTGAGACGAGTCACTTCGTGCGGCTCTGGCGGCTGGGCCACTACGACCGCTATCTGTTCCTCGCGGCGTTCGGCGGCACGCTGTTCCTTGGCGTGAAGGAGGGCATACTGCTTGGCGTGACGTTATCGGTCCTCATGCTCGTGTACCGCTCGGCGCGGCCTCACTGCGCGGTGCTGGGCCGCGTGCCCGGCAAGGCGGTCTACCGCAACATCAACCGCTACGATACACAGCCCGTGGAAGGTCTGCTCATCTTCCGTCCGGACGGTCCCATGCATTTTGCAAATGCCGAGTACGTGCGCGACCAAGTATACGGAGTCATTGCGCGCACGCCTGGGGTCCGGCGCCTCGTGCTGGATCTGAACGGCGTGAACGACATCGACTCGACGGGCGTCGAGCAGCTCCTGGAGCTCATGGATCAACTGAGCGCGCGCGGGGTCGACGTGCGTCTCGCCGAAGTAAAGGGGCCCGTCCGCGACCTCATCCGGCGCGCAGCCGGGAATGAACGCGAACTCCGCTTTTACATGACCATCGACGACGCCGCCGAAGGCGTGGAGGACTCCTTTGACACATAAGGGAACCAGCGAGCATTCACCCTCGGCTCCGCCCCGTACCTTTTCACGGTTTCAGTAGCGCAACGGTCTCGATGTGCGGCACATGAGGGAATAGGTCCAGGGCGCATAACTGGTGGATTGTCCACCCCGCCGCAGTGAGGCGGCGCAGGTCGCGCGCCATCGCAGCGGGGTCGCAGGAAACGTAGATAAGGCTATCCGCACGCGCCTTTGCCAACGCGCCAGTGATTTCCTTGGCGCCCTGGCGCGGCGGATCGAGGATGATAACGTCCCAGCGGCGGTCCTTAATCGTGCGCCGGAAAAGGTCTTCCCCGCCTTGCCGGTAGGCCCCGGGCCGCTGACTGTCCGCTGCTTCGATAGCCGCGCGGTTATGATCGACGCCCAATACCTCGGTTTCCGAGCCAAAGCCCAGTGAGAGGTTGCCGTTGCCGCAGTAGAGGTCGAGCACAGTTTCGGGGCAGCCCGCAAACTCATGCACCGCGCCTCGAAGCAGCCGGTTGAGCAGCAGCGACGCCTGGCTGAACCCGCCCGCGACCACGGGAACGCCGTCGAAAAGGAAACGGGGACGTGGGCCTTGCTGTTTCGGGTAAGCGAGTTCTGGAAAGGCTTTGCGCAACGGTTCGGCGGGCGTGCGGGTCCACGCAAGCGCCGCCTCGCCTTCGGGGTCAACGGTGATTTCCACGCTGCCGCCGGGAACGCCGCGCGGCAAGCGGGCAATAACCGCGTTGAGCTTCTCGTGACACAGCAGGCACTGCGTCATTGCGGCGACGCGGTGGGAGCGCCGGGCATGGAAGCCCCACGCTTCGCCGTCGCTGTGAAGTGTGGCGCGGGTGCGGTAGCCGAGCCGCCACGCAGGATCCTCGCGCCAATCCACCTCGACGGTCAGGCCGCCCAAGCGCGATAGGGTTTCCTGCACAATGCGCCGTTTCCATTCGGCTTGCCCGGGATAGGCGAAGTGGAGCCAAGGGCAAGCGCCGCACGCGTTCACGTTGGGACACTCGAGCGCCGCGCGGTGGGGAGAAGGCTCCACCACCGTGTAGTCCTGCGCCCAGAGGACCTTGCGGACTCGCTCCAGCACGGAGGCTTCGATGACATCGCCGGGCAGGGCGCCGGGCGCCAGGCATGCGCCTTCATCGGTGCGCGCAATGCCGTGGCCCCCATGCACCACGCCAGTAATGGCGAGGCGGGTCGTCATGGCTTAACCGCCGCCCGGCGGGTCGGGTTGGCGCGGCGTCTTCTCCCGCAATCGCATGAGCAATTCCGCAAGCGTGCTGCGGGACGCGTCGCCAATGTCGCCGCTGAATGGCAGAATGAAGGCTGGGGGCATTTGCCAAACGGCGCTGGGGTCGAGAGACCGGGGGCCATCCACGAAGATACTGCATACGTTGGGCTCGCGGGTGAACACGGAGAAGCGCGCGCCCCCTTCCACTCCGACGAACAAACCATACCCATCCAAGGTCAACGCAGGGCCGCGTTCCTCGGTATCCCATTCAAGGGTTTCATGTTCCCGCTCGAACCCGTGGCTGAGCACTCGCAACCCCTCACACCACACGGGCAACTGCTCGACGGCCACCCGGCGCACGATGATACGTTCACGGCTGGTGTTGCGCAGACTGATCGAGCGCCGCATGCCGGGATTGTCATGGTACGCGAGCGTGGACACCGTCACCTCGAAGCCGGGGCGTTCCTGGCGGGCCACCAGGGTGGCGCCTAGCCGGCTGTTTTCCTCGCTCCAACTGACTTCGCCAAAATCCATGACGTCCCATGAGGCGTCGTCGCACACGACCTCAAATTCAGCACACCGCGACGCAATCCACTCCATTTCGGCGCGTTGATGAAAGAGGCTGTTGGTATTGCCGAGAAAGGCCGACCAGGAGCGCTCGAACCATCGGTTGCCAACAGTGGCTCGTGATCGATCCACATAGGTATAAGCACGAGCTTCATCCATAGCGGTTCGGAAGACCTCCTTTCAAAAGATCACGCTGCCGGCCTACTCCGGCTGCGCAGCTAAGGTGGCGAAAAACTATCCTTTCGGCAAGCTTGTTCCCCCCCCTACCGCGGTCGTATTGGCGCTGGCCTCCATGCTATTCTGGGGCTGGCGCGCAATCATCGCAAACAACAGCGGCTCCGGGCGGCGTATTCCGGCGTCGGGCTTACGCTAGGAACAAACCCGCATCGCGACGGCTGGCCGCTAACACTTCCGCTAATAAGGCATTTTATACACTTCATCCCGAAGTCCGTCAACACCAATTCTAAATCGAATAAGCTCGAACCGGACCGTAGGCTGGCGAATTCGCCCGGGCAAGGCGGGAACACGCGAGGGGAGACTATCTGTTACCCTTAGTTGCGAGTTAGAGGGCCGATTGCCCCCGGCTGGCTTGTCATCAATAGACGGCATATTTCAGGAGTGCGCCTTTATGTACAGAGATCCAGTATGCGCCATGGAAGTAGACGCCGATACGGCGCGGTGGCGAAGCGCTTACGACGGCGCCACCTACTACTTTTGTGGCGAAAAGTGCAAGGCTCTATTTGAGCAGAACCCCGAGCACTACTTGGGCAATGGCCCTAGCCCTACAAACGAGCAAAAGCATCCAGCGCCCGCGCAAACGATTGATCTGCCTGTTTCCGGCATGACCTGCGGCAGTTGCGCGCGCGCCGTCGAACACGCGCTAGGAGGGCTTGAAGGAGTCGAGGATGTCACCGTCAATCTCGCTGCGGAGCAGGCGCGGGTGGCCTATGATCCCGAACTTGTAGATGAAGACGCCTTCGCCCAAACGTTGCAAGCTTACGGATATGGCGTCAAGACGACGGCGACACAAACGACGCTCAAGGTGTCCGGCATGACGTGCGCGGGGTGCGCGCGCGCTGTCGAGACGGCGCTGCAACAGGCGGCCGGAGTGAGCGCCGCCTCGGTCAATCTGTCCACGCACGAAGCCCGTGTCACGCACGATCCCGCCGTGGCCAGAGCAGAATCTTTGATCGAGACAGTGAAAGCGGCGGGCTACGACGCAGCCATCCCCGACGCCGCCGATACAGAGGACTCCACGGCGCTAGATTACCGCGCCGCGAAACGCCGGCTGATCATCGCTTGGGCGCTCACGGGACCGGTCGCAGTGCTGATGCTTCTCCACATGGCCGGAGTGCATTTCCCGTTCTATCTACCCATCGAGATCGCGCTGGCCCTGCCCGTACTTGCGGTGGCGGGCTTACAGACATACGCCAAGGGAATCAAGACAAGCCTGCACGGCAGGCCAAACATGGACGCGCTGGTGACGTTGGGCACGATCGCCGCCTTCATCACGGGACCTTTCGCGCTCCTCGGCTTGCCCGTGGCGAGTTACGCGGCCATCGCCGCCATGATCATGGCGTTCCATCTCACCGGCCGTTACCTCGAAGCGCGCGCGCGCGGCCGCGCATCGCAAGCCATCCGCCAACTGCTCGAACTGGGCGCCAAGACAGCCCGCGTGGAAAGAAATGGCGAGGAAATTGAAGTGCCGGTCAACGAGGTAAACGTCGGCGACATCATGATTATCCGGCCCGGCGAGAAAATTCCGGCTGACGGCCAAGTCGTCGATGGGCAAAGCGCGGTGGATGAGTCCATGGCTACCGGCGAATCCATTCCCGTCGACAAGCAAGCCGGGGACAACGTTATCGGCGCAACCATTAACACCACCGGCGCGCTGCGCGTCGAGGCTACCCGTGTCGGCCAGGACACGTTTCTCGCCCAAGTTGTGCGTATTGTGCAGGAGGCGCAGGGCACGAAAGTGCCGATTCAGGATTTCGCCGACCGCGTAACGGGCGTGTTCGTGCCCGTGGTGGTCGTTCTCGCTGTGAGCACGTTCATGGCCTGGATGATCTTTCCCGAAACGCTGCAAGCCATCGCCGCATGGGCGGCGCCCGTGCTTCCGTGGATTGACCTCAGCGGATCGACGCTGACCCTTGCCATCTTCGCCGCCGTCGCCGTGCTCGTCATCGCATGCCCCTGCGCCATGGGGCTCGCAACCCCTACGGCGCTCATGGTGGGCACAGGCTTGGGCGCTTCGCGCGGCATCCTGATCCGCAATGGCGAAGCCATTCAGGCCATGGGCGGCGTGCGCGCCATCGCGCTGGACAAGACCGGTACGCTCACGAAAGGACAACCGGAAGTCACCGGCGTCACACCGGCCGCGGGCCTGGCGCAGGAAGACGTGCTGGCGCTCGCCGCCGGCGTGGACCAGCACAGCGAGCACCCTATCGCACAGGCTATCGTCAGCCACGCCCAAGCCAACGGCGTGACCCCTCACGAGGTGACGGGGTTTCAGGCGGTATCCGGCTTAGGCGCCACAGCGCTCTACCGCGGCGTAAGCGTGCGCGTGGGGCGGCCCGACATGATGCGGGACGCCAACATCGGCCTTGGCGCGCTCGAAGACCCGCTTGCGCAATACCAAGCCGCAGGGCAGACGGTAGTCGTCGTGAGCCGCGATGACGCCGCCGTGGGCGTGCTCGCCGTGGCCGACACGCTAAAAGACGAAGCCAGAGAAACAGTCGAAGCGCTGCACGATCTCGGCCTGAAAGTTGCGATGATCACCGGCGACAACGAACGCACGGCCCGGGCCATCGCCGATGAGCTGGGCATCGACGACGTGCGCGCCAATGTGTTCCCCGCCGAAAAACGCAAGGCCGTGATAGCCTTGCAAGACCAACACGGGCGCACCGCCATGGTCGGCGACGGCATCAACGACGCCGCCGCGCTCGCTCAAGCCGACGTGGGTATCGCAATCGGCGCCGGCGCCGACGTGGCCATCGAAGCGGCCGACATTACCCTGGTCAGTGGCGACCTGCGCGGACTCGTCACCGCCGTGCGCCTGTCCAAGGCCACCTTCCGCAAGATCAAACAAAACCTGTTCTGGGCCTTCGGCTACAACGTCGTCGCGATCCCGATGGCCGTCTTTGGCATGCTCCACCCGCTCATCGCCGAACTCGCCATGGCCGGCAGCTCGCTAAGCGTCGTCGGTAACGCCCTTCGCCTGAAACGCTTCCGGACATGACGAGCATCCAGTCGGCGCTCATCCAAACCCGCGGGTATTAGACCGACGCCGCGGAAGCTAGCCAGAGGCATCCCTGGCGGGATGCGTTCTTCGCAGACGCTGCGGGGTAGTCGTTGCTATGCCAGCCTCCACAACAGGCTGAAGGCGTGGTTACGTGCCGGCGGTACAACAAGTCCCCCTTGCGAAGGGGATTTAGGGGGATGTGATGCGGCAAGAAGTCCCCCTTCTGAAGGGGGATTGGGGGGATGTGATCCCGTGCTCCCGCGCCCCTATTCTTCGCGGCTT
>PUMX01000092.1 GCA_003552485.1 Candidatus Hydrogenedentota bacterium | reverse complement strand
TCCTTGCGTTCCTCGCGAGTTTCGGCGTCCAGTTTTGCGCGAAGTTCGATCTCCTGTTCTTTGATTTGGGTATTGGCGTCTTTGATCCTGGCGGCCGCATCTCGCTCTGCATCTGAAATTTTCTGCGCCGCTTCCCGGCGCGCTTTGCCCAACAAGCCGCCGCCGGCCACACGCGCTCCGGCAACGGCGCCAATCAGACCCAGAACGATGCCCACCAGGATCCACACAAAAATGAGCGGATCCATAGGCATCTGCACTCCTTCGTCCCCGTTATGGGGGTTGGCAGTGGTCTAACTCGAACCCCATCGGGTAGGAGGCAAGGACGGGAAGAGCCCGTTTAGCTTCGTAGTATGATGGTTCATCTACTTCAACACGCGCTGACGGTCAGCGTTGGATTAAGTGACAATTGGATATATGGAACAAAACCGCCGCACGAACGCGGGCTAAACATCGCTGCAAGACCTTGCCTGCTACACCCCGAGGGGTCGATAATCTACAAACAATCGACTGCCCCCAAGTATAAGTAGTGGGCAAGGGGAAGTCAACGGGGCTGTGACGGCGTAACTTATTGTGAATAGCGAATATAGCAGCGATCGAGGTTGTCTTCTCTTACTCCCGTGATGAATGGGAAAGATTTTCCTAGTCCGGCGGGTTCTTGCATCAAAGGGGCCGGAACCCTCATATTCCCCAAAAACAACCAAGCGCCAAGGGGCGCGTAGTTCCCGCATTTACCGCCAAGGAGTCACTCATGCCAGCCAACGAGAAAAAGCCTGTCCTACTGCCCATTTCCGGGCCCTGTTTCGTGTGCGGTCAAGACAACCCCGCCGGATTGCAAACCGAGTTCTACATAGTGGACGGTCAGGTTCGCGCGGATTTCCGCCCCAAGCCTCACCACTGCGGCTACCAGAACACGGTGCACGGGGGTATCGTGGCCGCCATTCTCGACGAAACCATGGGCTGGGCCGCGGCCCGTGCTATCACGCGTATGTGCCTGACAGGCGAGTTGACAGTGCGTTACCTGGCGCCCACGCCCGGCGATAGAGTGACTACGGTCTACACCGAAGTGATACGAGCCAACCGGCGAGTGGTGCGAACCCGCGGCTGGCTGGCCGCAAACGGCGCCACCTTTGCGCGCGCCGAGGGGCGTTTCATGCCGTTGTCCGTCGAGGACACGCTGGCCATCGACGACGTGTTGGTCTACCGTGGGAACGAGGAACGCGTCTTCGCGCCGTTGCGCGAAGACACCGGCCAGGACGCGTAACCTTCGGCGGCAAGACGCAGATACACGGGAACAAGCGCCACTCATCATGAAATGGCAGGGAATGAGCGGCCGCCTGGTTAGCTATTGCCAAAGATTTGTCCCGATCGCCGGGCGCAAGACGCGAAAGTCCACTCACACGCGCGTCAACGTAATCCTTTTCCACGGTTGCAGACATCGCGTATACTAGGGTTTGTCATTCCAACCGCAGGTTCACCCAACATCCACGGAAAACATGCCGCCTAAGAAACGCGCTTCTCAGAAACCCCGTCCCAATCGGCGAGGGCAGGGCCCTCGTTCGGATCAGACCGAAAAAAGACCTGGCCGCAGCGCTAAGCCGGCGCGGCGCGGTTCAGATTCGATAAACGTGCGTTGGTCCGGTTTGGGGCCGATGAGAGATACGGAAGGCCGCCAGCACAGGCGTTTCTTCAAGCTGGAGACGCTCGCGAGCGCCACCGAGAAACTGTTGAAATTGCGGAACAACTTCATCCTGAAGTCCGTTCACCGTGTGCTCGGCCCGTCGCCAGTTAACCATCTGCGCTTCGAACTGGTGAGGGAAGGGCCACGTCAGTTCGTGTTCCGCGTCGAGGCGGGCAATGTCCGCCGAAAGACGGGCGTATTCGCCATGCTGGTGGCTAAAGACCATAGCGGTTTCAGCAAATCCACGGCCAGCGAACACGAGCATATGCAGAAATTATATGAGCGCGCGCCGGAACATGTAGCGCGGCCGTTCGACGGGGGCCGCATCCTGTTGCCCGCCAGACGGCGCCACATGCCGGCGGACCGCGCGGTCTACGCCTATATGGCCCAGTGGCAGCAGGGATTCTACGAACTCGGCATCGGCAAGAATGGGCTGTTCGCGGCCTTCACACCCCAGCCGCACAGTTTTTCAGCGGCGCAAACCGAAGCGATCCGCGTCGCCATCGTCGAACTCATGGCGCGCGCCTACGATGCGGAGGCGCGGGTATGTATCGAGGCGCCTGACGTGACCGCGGGCGATCTTATGGTCAGCCATCCCGCGAAAAGCGAACCGCGGGTCCGGCTGGTGGCCTGCCGCCGGTTTATCCGCAACGTAAGCCCTGCCCGGCTGGCGCACCGCGTGGTGGGCGCGCAATGGGAATCGAGCAGGGGTGTAGTGCGGCTTGCGCCCGAACGCGCGGAGCATCTGTTCGAGGGCGTCAGCCGCGCTGTCGGGCCGGACGTGGCAAGATCATGGTTCCAGCATTACCTGCACGCCATCGACAGGGGCCGGCTCGAACCCTGGGAAACCTTGCCCCGAGAGACTATCGAGTCGCTGGCGGCGCGTTAAGGGGGATGTGCGCGAGGCGCCGGCCCCACCCGGCGCCTCGCGCTCGGCTAGCTGAAATGCTGTTGTAGAAAAGCCAGGTCTAGCTCCGGATAAACGGGGTATCGATCGAGCAAAGCCGTCACGCGGGCCTTGGCTTGGTCATGGGCCTGTTCGTCGATGTTGTACTTCGCCTTACTCTGCTTACCCGCGTTTTCCCCTGAGGTAATGGTCGTCGGCTGCGTGTTCTTAAGCACCTGCGCGATGATCCCGCCGATCTCCGCCATGTCCTGTTCGTTCATGCCGAGGGCGGTCACCGCGGGCGCGCCAACGCGTAGACCGCTGGTGTACCAAGGACCATTGGGGTCATAGGGTAACGAGTTGCGGTTAAGGGTCACGCCACATTCGCGCAATGCGCTTTCCGCCTGCCGCCCCGTGATGCCATACGGCGTCACGTCGATAAGCGCCAGGTGATTGTCCGTGCCATCCGTGGCGATCTTGAGCCCTTCGGCCTTGCACGCTTGAGCCAACGCCCTGGCGTTGGCGACAATCTGCTGGGCGTACGTCTTGAACTCAGGCCGGTTCGCTTCGGTAAACGCTACGGCTTTGG
>PUMX01000470.1 GCA_003552485.1 Candidatus Hydrogenedentota bacterium | reverse complement strand
GCCACCTGTGACCCTGAAGTCGTCGTCTACACCGCCGACGGCGAACTCCTTTGGATGGACGAAATCCGTCACGCGCAGCACGCCATCGCGGGCAATTTCCGGCCCGGCTTACCAGGCCTTGAGGTGGCCGTGTTGGATCGCGACACGGATCGCTCCCCGGAAGGCCAGGACGCCATAATCATGTATGACCATGAGGGCGAAGTCCTCTGGCATGAAGAGCGCACGGACGAAGGCGTCAATCGCTGGTTGAGCGTCATCACCATGGTCTCGTACTGGGACGATCAAGAAGGGGATTTGCTCCTAGGCTACCGCCGAGGCGGAACCACCCCTCCCACGCTCTACGACGGCCACGGGGAACCCGTGGCGGTTTTTCCCTTTCCCGACGACCCCCAGGAACAACACTTCGCCCAACACGGCGACATCTACCATGACGGGCGGGAAGAAATCGTGGTGTGGAACGAAAACGAGATCCGCATCTTCACCAACGCGGCCCTCGAACCAGTAGAGAAGGAAGGCCCCCGCGAACCCAACGCGTTGCTCTATAACTACACCCACTACATCGGCATGCCCTAGTTTAAAGCCAAACGAGAAAGGAGAACTCTCATGCGGACGATTTCCCAAATCACGGCGGCTTGCTTGCTCGCCGCGCTGCTTAGTTTGACGGCGGAGGCCGGTGCGGGCGCCCTGAGCATCCACCTTATCTCGGGCTCGGCGGAATACGAGTCGGAACCCTCCCTGCGCGCGCTTCAGCGAACCTTGGAGGACGACTACGAAGACATTGTGGTCACCGCTTCATGGGGCGAGGACGCCGGCGATCACCTCCATGGCATTTGCGCGCTCGCCGAGGCGGAGCTCGTCATCATCTTCACGCGCCGGATGGAACTGCCCGACGAGCAGCTCGAGTATATCCGCAGCCACTTCGAGGCGGAAAAGCCGGCCATCGGCATTCGCACGGCCAGCCACGCCTTCCAAGATTATCTGGAGATGGACGAAGAGATATTCGGCGGCGACTACTCGGGCCATGGGGACGACGAGCCCACCGAAGTCGAAATCATGGAAGGCGCGGAAGATCATCCCATTCTCGAAGGCGTCGACCCCTGGACCCGGCCCGGCAAAATTTATCATAATCCGGATCTAGGCCCGGAAACGACGCCCCTGTTGTGGGGGACGGGCCTTGACAGCGGCATCGAAGAGCCTTTGGCGTGGACGAATGACTACGGGGAAAACGGCCGCGCATTTTACACGTCGATGGGCATGCTGGAAGACTTCGAGAACGAGAATTTCAGGGCAATGCTTTTCAACGCCATTGAATGGACCACCGATCAGAGTCTTACGCCAGTGGAGGAGCAGGAATAAAGCTCCTCACAAACAACGCCAAGGAGACATACCATGGCCATCAAACACGCCGAGTCTGGAGAGGTTATCGACCTCCGCCCGTTGGGCGAAGGGCTCAAGGACGCAACGACGCGGGCGCTGGTTAAGACGGATCACCTCGAGCTGATCCGCATGGTGTTGTCCGCGGGAAAGGAGGTTCGTGAACATAGCGCGCCCAACGAAATCACCATGTACTGCATCGAGGGGGCTATCAAAGTCGGGTGCCACGATACCACCCAACGCCTCGAAGCCGGGCGGATGCTCTTCCTCAACGCCGGCGAACCCTATTCTCTAAAGGCCACCGAGGACTCGTCCCTCCTCGTGACCATGGTGCTGTAGGCGCGGTTCGTGAAACGTCACTCGCATACTGCCCGCCGCGCCAAAGCGATATTCGCCAAGGCTCGGCGGGCGTCTTTTGGAGGAATATTTCCCGGGTGTAACACCGCAACTCGAAAGGGACATAGATACGAAAAAAACGACTCTCGGCGTCGGTAAACCGCACGTCAAAAGGAAAAGGCGCGTAGGGAATAGTCGGGCGCCAGCAAATAGCGGCCGCGCGTGCGCGTTGACAGATGTTGGCTTGCTCTGCTAGGGTAGCCGCACATTCGGGGTATCCGATTTTCTCTATTCGCAAGTTCGAAGTTTGTGGAGGGTTTTGTCGCACAATGAACGTAAAGATCACGGGCCGTCACACGGAGTTGACGGATTCAATTAAGGGTCATGTCGAGAAGAAGCTAGATAAGTGCCAGGCCCATTTCGATAAACCCATGGATGTCGATGTGGTCCTTACCGTGGAGAAACACCGGCACATCGCGGAGATGACACTCTGGGCCAATGGCGCGCGGCTCCACGCGGAAGAGTCCTCCAACGATATGTATACATCGGTGGACGCGGTGGTCGAAAAGCTTGATCGGCAGATCCGAAAGACTAAGGAGCGCCGCAACAAAGGCTTCCGCCCCAAGAAACTGGCTGAGGCTGAACTGGAGGCTCAACCCGAGCCTGGCATGCTGAGCGCCGAGATGTTTGGGGAGGAACAGCCGGCTCAAGACGATGGCCTTCCCCATCCCGAGCGCCCCATTGTCCGTGAGACGCTGGATCGTAAGCCCATGGATGAGGAAGAGGCGGCCATGCAGCTGGAGCTTTCCGGTGAAGGGTTCCTCATGTTCACGAACGCGAAAACGCAGCACATTAATGTGATGTACGTGCGCGAGGACGGCAGCTTCGGCCTGATCCAACCCCAATTCTAAAGCCGCGGCCAACCCCTGCGGTCCCCTCTGCCGCGCGGAGTTCCGGATGGATACCCAAAACCTGCCCGTCAACCGCAAGGAGAGTATCGCCGTTGCGCGATTGCTTGATCGGATGGCGGATGAACTCGAATTGGAGGTCATCGCCGGATTTCAGGGGATTGGCCGGCCGGTTCTAATATCCGACATCAACCGGCCAGGTCTTGCGCTGGGCGGGTACCTCGACTATTTCGCCAACGATCGTATCCAGGTTCTCGGCAACACCGAGATCCATTATATGGAACAGCTTTCGATAGCGGAATTGGAGGCGCGCCTTGAAGGGATATTCGCCTTTGAAATCCCCGCCTTCTTGCTTTCCAGGAACCTGCGGCCCCAACCGGTATTTCTGGACATGTGCAATCGGCGCGGCATCCCCGTGCTGTTGTCCAAGCGCACGACGGACGAGGTCATCAGCAGCATCATTCTTTTCCTCGCCGACGAGTTCAGCCCCGAAACCGTGATCCACGCCACCGCGGTGGACTGTTACGGCGTCGGCTGCCTT
>PUMX01000256.1 GCA_003552485.1 Candidatus Hydrogenedentota bacterium | reverse complement strand
TAATGGAAAGGGAACACGGCATGACAAGCGAGCCGAGAGATGCATCATTGGAGCGCGAGCGCGGCGCCGAGGAAACGCTTGCGGCGCAGGTAACGCGCCGTGGGTTCTTGCAGCAAAGCACGTTGCTTGGCGGCGCTGCGTTGACCGGCGCCACGGGGTTGAGCGCGGCCGGCGCGGCGCCCCGGGCTGAAGCCGCCGCGCGAGCTAACAGGCCGCCGAATCTGCTTTTCATCCTCACGGATGAACATCGGCAGGACGGCGTTGGAACCTATGGTAAGACCGAGGTAATGACGCCCAATCTCGATGAGTTGGCGGAGGAGGGCGTGCGGTTTGACCGTTGTTATACAGCGCAACCCGTGTGCGCGCCCAACCGCGCCTCGATTCTGTCCGGGCTTTACCCGCAGGCCCATGGCTTGCTCGAAAATACGTGGTATTTGTCGCCGCGGATCCAATGCATGCCGGAGATGCTGACCCCTCATGGCTACGCGACGGGCTATTTCGGCAAATGGCATCTCGGGCGGGACGAAGCCCAGGGGTTCGAGGCGTTTCCCTACTATCCAAGCGATGGCCGGGGCGATCGGCAGTACTTCACTATCGATGGCGAAACACGCTATGGCACTGACGTGATCACCGAAGACACGATCGCGTTCATCGAGGAGAATCAAGACCGCCCCTTCTACGCCTATGTGTCTTTCTATCCGCCCCATCCTCCGTACTCCGTGCCCGAGGAATACGAGGAGATGTACCGCGACATTTACCCCGACGACGAACCTCGCCGCATTTACTACGCCATGTGCACAAAGGTCGACGAGAACGTGGGAGAAATGCTTGACACGCTTGACCGGTTGAATCTGCGCGACAACACCCTGGTCGTTTTCACGTCCGAGCATGGCCACTACTTCCCAGACGAACGCCGCTGGAACGACCACGCCAAGCGGCTCTGCTACGACATCGCCTCTGTCGTTCCGCTCATCATGCGCATGCCCGGCGTGATCCCCGCGGGTCAGACCACGGACGAGTTGATCAACACGGTGGATTACGTGCAGACGCTGATGCCTCTGCTCGGATTGGAACCGCCGCGGGGCCTGCAAGGCGAAGACCTCAGCGGTCTTGCGAAAGGCGAAAGCCCGGGCCGCGACGAGACCTTCATCGTGAACTATCCCTACATCACGCGGGATGCGCCCGGCCACTTCCGCAACGCGCCGGAATGGTTTCACGAGGAACGTCCCATCCAAGAAGAGCGCGCCGTGGTCAACCGGGACGGCTGGAAACTCATCCTTTGTGAAGCGAGATCGCCGGAACTGTATCAACTCAACGACGATCCCGGCGAAGTCAACAATCGCTGGGAAGAAATGCAAGACGCGGAGCTTGTTGAGGACCTTTGCCGGAAACTGCTCGATTGGGGCATCAAAACCGGCGACACCCTCACGCCGCGCTTGTTGCGGCCTCTCGGCGTTTTCACGGTCTCGTAGGCGGGTTGCGCCAGGCGGGGCCGGCAGCGCCGTGAATCACAGCCCGCCCCGCCCGTGCGCTCCACTCCGGTTACTTCGCCCAGCGGTACGTCGCGATGGATTCCGGCCCCAGTTCCGAGGCGAGGTAACGGCCGTTCCACGTGATTTCAAACGCCCGCACATCCTCCGATGCGTTGACCACGTGCAACACCACTTCACCGGCCGGCGTGACGAACGCCACGTGTCCGAAACTGTCGCGTTCAGATTCCGGCGTATACACGCGCTCGGCGCCGCGCGGCGTCCATTTCGAGAAATGGCCGTACATATAGTAATCGAAATGGTAGCTCACCTCTCTGGTTTCCGAATCGAGAATCACCGGCGTCGGTGTGGGAATGAACGGACCGTTGTTCGGCCGTTGATGCTCATCGAGCAGGATAACCCATGCGTTGTAACTGCGCGCCCAGTTCCGGAAAAAGCTGACAATTTGCAGCGCGCCCGTGGTCCCGAATGTGCTGCCCTCAGTGAAATACTGGTGCTTGTCCGGAAACTCCTCCTGAATGACGCCCATGGCCTCGGGCGTTCCCTCGTAGAAATGCCAGCCGACGCCATCCACGTATTGCGCCGCTTCGGGATCGCTGAGGATCGTGCGCGGAAACTCGGGCCTGTTGAAGTTGTGATCGAAGATCCAGAGCTTTGTTTCGAGTCCCGCTTCATCGAGAGCGGGCCCCAGATAATCGCGCACGAAAACACGCTGTTCTTCGGCGGTCCACTGGCATGATGGATAGGCGGGGTTGTCCACACCCGGTTCGTTTTGGGGCGTCAAGGCGTGGATAGGCGCGCCTTCCGCCTCGTAGGCCTGGACGTATTTCACGAGGTAAGCGGCGTAGGTTTCGTAATGTTCCCGGAGCAAGCAGCCGCCGGTCATTGCGCCGGTGTCTTTCATCCAACCGGGCGGACTCCACGGCGAAGCATAGAAAAGCAACTCCGGATTGATGTCGCGCGCCAAGCGTATCATGGGAAGAATGTATTCTTGATCCCGTTCGATGGAGAATTGCTCCAAGCCGGGATCGGTTTCGCCATAAGGCAAATCATTGTAGGAGTACCACGGCGTGCCGGTGAAGTCTGATGTGCCGATACAAAGCCGCATCAGGTTCATGCCGATGCCCCGCTTAGGATGCACCAACCGCTCCATGAGCGCGGCGCGATCGCCGGGATCCATCTTCGCGAGGTTTTGGCCGGTCGAATGCTCGAACCAAGCGCCGATGCCCAGAATACTCTGAAATCGTTGGTCAGCGTCGACGGCGATGACTGTTTCCGCGCCGCTGGATTCCGGCGCGAAGGTCAAACCTTCAACGAACTCATGCGCCCGCGAAAGCTCTTCGTTGGTGACCCGCGCTTCCACGGCGGTTTCGGCCGTCGCCACCCCAGCCGTAAGCGCGGCGGCGCCGCACGCCAGGACCAGCAAGCAGGTGACGTTACGTTTCATAGTGATAGGACTCCTCATTCCGTCCCCTGAATCAACTGCTATTCCCGTGGTCGTACCGGTGAATCTCTTCGCCCGTGTTCGCGTCCCACAGCCGCGCGGATCGGTCGGCGCCGCCGGTGAGCACGTACGCGCCGCCGGGAGAAAACGCAACGGATACGACCTCGCGGCCATGGCCCGCGAACATCATCAGCTCTTCGCCGGTTTCGGCATCCCACAGGCGCGCCGTCGCGTCGCGG
>PUMX01000510.1 GCA_003552485.1 Candidatus Hydrogenedentota bacterium | reverse complement strand
GATCCTGAAGCCGACCAGCGGCCGCTGCACGAGCTGCTTACGGTGCGCGGGGATCCCGACGGGCGCATCAACATTAACACGGCCCGCTTTGAGACGCTGGAGGCGTTGGGCGAGGCTCTCGACGGCGAACTGGCTATGGCTGACGTCGTGATCCGTGAACGGGAAAGCGAACCCTTCCGGGATATGGAAGATGCACGCAACCGCGGCGTTTACTCGCCTCGCGATCAGGCGGATGAAGGAAGGGCCACCCCTATTGCCACGCGCAGCTACGTGTTCAAGGTAATCGGGGATGGCGTCGCCGGGGATGTGGCCGTCCGGATTGAGAGCCACGTATACCGTGGCCAGCAAGGCGGCCCCGGCAATCTCCGGGTGCTGGATTGGAGAGTGACTCGATGAAACTGACTGCCCGCGTAGGCGCCGTCGAGTTTGACGGCGACACCGTCCGGCTCGCCATTGTGAAGACCGGCGGCAAGCTGCCCACTGTGCTTGAATTACACAGGGGCCAGGCTGTGTATGAGCAACCGGACGAGCGGTTCGAGGCCCTTGTGGAGGTAGTGCGCCGCCTGGCGGCTGAAGTCAAGACCAAACCCACGGTCTATTTGTTGTGCGCATCAAGCGCCCAAGCGGTGGTGCGCACAATCAAAGTGCCTTTCAAAGGGCGGCGTCGCGTCGAAGCCGCGGCGCCCTTCGAGTTGGAGCCTTATCTCGCCTTTCCCATTGATGAGCTTGTGATTGATCAATCGATTGTCCGCGAATTGAACGGCGAAACGGAAGTGCTCGCCGCGGGCCTGCGTGTCGAGCACCTCCAGGAGCAAATCGCAATCCTCGAAGCCGCCGGCGTAAGCATCGAAGAGATCAGTCTTGACGTGGCTGGATTGACCGGACTGTGGATGGCTACGCGGCAAACCAGCGGTGAAATGCTCGCGGTGCTGCACGTGCGCGCCGCGGGGGCTATCCTTGCTGTTGTGCATAACCGTTCGCTTGTCTTCTTCCGCCATATTCCCCTTACGGCTCGCCAGATTCTCGACAAGCCCGGCGCGGCCGGGCGAGAGGCGCAGAATACCTTGCGGTCTTTTCTGGCTTCACGGGAGGGCGGGCAAGATCTGCTCGCAAGCGTCACGGTGACCGGCGTTGAGTTAGTCGAAGAACAACGGGAGTCGTTCGAGGCAGCCTTTCGCGTCCCGGTTCACTACGATGAGATGATTGCTCAGCTTGCGGGACCAGGATTGGACGCGCTGCGCGCACATGACGAAGCGCCGCTGGAAACCGAGGCGGCGGACGATTCCGCGAGCCTAACTTCTGCGGAGGATGAGGACGACGAAGATGCCCGTGAAGGCGAGGTGGCCGTGGCTACGTCGGCTTCGAGCACGTTAGGCTATAACACGTGGGAAGCGGTGATCGGAGTGGGGGCATCAGCAGCGGGGGGCGGTTTTTCGTTCGCGTTTCGCAAGGGCCCGCTCGCCAAGGAGAGGCAATTCAGGGAATACCTGCGAAACGGCGTGTTTTCAGCGATTCTCGCCGTCATCGCGCTGATCGGATACAGCACCTACGTTTACTTGGATTATCGAGACGTGGTGGAAGAACTGGAGCGGATCGACCATCAAATGTGGGCAATCTACTCGGAAGCCTTTCCCGATGCGTCCGAAGTGCAGAGCGCGGGCGGCGACCCGCCTTACGGCTGGCGCCAGACCTATCAGGCGCTCGAAGATGAAATCCGAGAAAATCCCGAGCTGGGTGGCGGCTTGCCTTCCGAGGTGTTCAGCATGCCCACGTTGCTTGACGTGTTGCTCGAGATTAGCGAGGCCATGCCCGAAGGCGAGGTCAACATCACTAATCTGCGTATCCGGGGAAGCCGCAATCCGCGCATAGAAGTCGAAGGGGAGGTCGAGGATCCCACAGCCTTCAATGAGGCGTTCGCCGCGTTGCGGGAATCCCCGTTGTTTACCATCGACGAAGAACCCGTGCGGCGTGTGGAAGGCGGCAAGCAAACCTTCACCATAGTCGCCCGCCGATAGGCGCGTTTACGGAGGGACTACAAAACATGGCCAGTAGGTTAAACAAACGCGAACGAATCATGGTCAGCGCGGGTGTAGCGTGCGTAATTTTTGTGGTTTTCTACCACATTTCGCAGGGGCCGCTTCAAGCGTACCGCGATACTCAGGCCGAGTACGAAGACGCCCAATACGCGTTGGCTCAGGCGCAAATGTGGAAGGCCGATATCCTCCATGCGCGAAGCACGCAGGAGGCGCTCGAACGCCAGTTATCGGCGCGGGGCCGCCGCTTTGATCTGTTTACCTTCTTCAATTCGACTCTAGCGGAAAAAGGGCTGCTCGAGCGGGCCAATATCTCTAACGCGCGGGCAGGCGTGGGCGGCATCCCTTCGGGCGACTTCGCCGGGGTCCAACTTACCCTCAATGGCGTAAGCATGGAAGAACTCATTGATTTCCTGCACCGCGTATACGCCAGCGATAACCTGATACTGCTCAGTGAACTGGCGCATCTGCGCCCGGCCCGCGATGAACAAGGGCTCGAGAGCCAGATGACCTTCTTCTCCCCCCAAGGTTAGCTTCCGAGTCATTGGTGGCGATCGGTGTTTCCTGTGCGGCGGAGTCTCGCATTCCCCCTTGTTCTTGGTTCTGCTCTGCGGCATGCGCACTTTTTTCACATATGCAAAGGAGTGGTTTCAATGCTGGACGCCTTGACATTACCGCGGAATTGAGGGACAATTGAAAGGCGAGTGGGTCATGCGAGGGCGGGGCATGGGTGAATTTAGAACCGTCGCCCCCGTAGGGTCCAAAGATAGAGTGGAGCGCAAGAGATTTTGCAGACAGACCGAACGAGGTGGACGCGAAAGGTTTTATTGGCGAGGGATTTCCTTCGCTTCGGTGGGGTAGAACGCTGGTTACCCAATACAAGGCCGGCGTTGCATAACCCCACATACTGCGCCGGTTCACTTGTCGCTTTCTTTTGTTCTTCCCGGTGGGCGCTCCCGCTATTGACTTCTGAAAGGTAAAGGAGTTTTAAGGGCTCAGTGTGCAGCAGGCTCTCCTAGTTAAGTGGTTAAGTAGTTCCGTCTTTTGATGGGTATCAAAAGGATTCGGATGCAGTTTCCGCGCCGGAGATGAGGCGATAAGACGTGAATCAGCAAACCTATACGCCAACGATGTTCGGCCAGCG
>PUMX01000222.1 GCA_003552485.1 Candidatus Hydrogenedentota bacterium | reverse complement strand
CCTCGAACGCGCTCGCATGAGCCAATGAGTTGCGCGGAGTTTGAAATCTTGACTTAGCCCCAAGGCATTGCTAGAGTTCAACGCCTATGGGAAATACGGCCGGATGAACCGCTGAGTACTCGGTCCATTCAGAAATTGTGGGTGGGATGGCGCCACGGGATTGCCTCCGCTTGCCGTTCACCACGGATGCTGAATTTTTGTCTCATGTGCGAGTGGATATTTGAAAGACCCCAGCGGGGTCACAGCTGGTAGCCTGGGGTTGAAGCGCGCGCAGCGCGCGGATACCCCAGGATCATAAGCAACCCTATCAAACGACCCCTTTAGGGGTCGCAGCATCCGTGTGCACGAAGGTTCTGCGACCCTTATCAGGGTCGGCATGGGGTACGCCTGTTTCCAGGGGTATCGCCCGCACGCTATCGCCTGCGGCCTCAACCCCTGGCTATCATCTGTCATCCCTACGGGATGGATTCTTTGCGGAACCATTTCAAACCAAGTCAGGTTCAATCGGAACATCCAAACCTTTAGCGCAAAAGCCAGTAGCCTAGGGCCAACGAAACGCAGCCCTAGGGAACATTTACTCACACCCCGAAACGTTTGGCGGCCCCCCGTGGTATACCGCCCGTTTGGATGATCTCCTTCAACAGAAAAGCGCTGTTCTGCGGGGTGCGGGTCAGAGAGTCATGATCTACATACACCAGGCCATTTCGCTGACTCAACCCTTGCAGCCATTGGAAACCGTCCAGAAAAGGTTCGTAGAGAAAACCTTCAACCCGCGCCCCGTTATCCATGGCCCCGCTCAATGCTTTCACCGTGTTCACGAGGTGGCTGCATCGCTTCGCATCGTCTTTCCCGCTCCACGTGCAACCCGTCACGATGATCGGCAAACCGAACGCCGTCAACCGACCCAACGCGCCTTCCAACCCTGTGGGATTGGGGTCGGGCATGGCCCAAGGTGGCAGCGCCTCACCTGACCCCGGGTCGCACGGCTCGGCCCATAAACGCCGCAGCCGAAGCGGGTGAAAACGCACCGTGACGCTCCCCGTGTAAACAGCGAGCAAGAAATCGGGAGCGAGGTCCCCGCGTGGGCTGAGCATCAGCGGCCAACGCTGCTCAACGGCGCCGCGCGCCACCATAGCGCCCCAGAGATGATCCTCCCGCCGCGCGCTCCGGAAATCCCACGACGATTCTTCGTCGAACGGGGTATGCGTCTGGCATTCGACGGACAGTCCGATTTGCGCGTCCTGGATCTGCTCACGCAGAACGGCCTCCGCCAGCGCCTGTGCCGACAAGAGATTGCGCAACACACGCGGCCATCCCCACGGTCCTACGCCCCCTGGCGGCCATCGTCCATCCATGTAGCCCAACCGCCATTGCGTTATGGGCCGGCGAATTGGAATCCAGCGGCGGCAATAGGGGCCTAGGCGTTCGGCGACGGCGCGGACGTACCGGACAAAACATTCCGGCGCGCGGCGCTGGGTCCATCCCCCCGCTTCAGCGCACCAGCGCGGCAGGGTTACGTCTTGCAAGGCGCACAGCGGTTCGAGCCCGTTGTCGGCCAATGCTTTCAGCACGTTTTCGTAATGGAGAAAGGCTTCCTCATCAAAAACGCCCGGTTCAGGCTCAATACGGCTCCATTCCAAGCTGAAGAGATGCGCGTTGTGCCCCAGTTTCCGTGCGAGGGCGAAATCTTCCGCGTAATGACGCAAATGCCATGCGGCTTGCCGGCTCGTGGACCCGTCCCGGATGCGGCCGGGCCGTTGTTCCCACGTCCACCAGTCATTATGGAAGTTGCAGCCTTCGCAGGCGTGGGCGGACAATGCCGCGCCCCATAGAAATTCCCCCGGGAATTCCCCCGCTCCCTTGTCATGTTGTGTGGCAGTCATAGATGTTCACATGGTAGCATTGCAAGCGGCCGGTAAGCACCTTGGCGTCGCCATACAAAAAAGGGGGCTACTTGAAAGGAGGGAGCGGTGTCCAGAAGCGCAAGGGATTTGTTTCATGAACACTACGGCGGCGCGCCCGAATTCATCGTACGCGCCCCGGGCCGCGTAAACATCATCGGGGAACACACGGATTACAACCAAGGCTTCGTCTTGCCCATGGCGATTTCCGCGGCCACGTATCTGGCGGTAGGGCCGCGGTCCGATGAACGCATCGACGCCGTCGCCGCCGATCTCGGCCGGCAGGGTGCAATTACGTTGACCGATTTTGATTGGGACCTCTCTGAGCCTTGGTTGGACTATATCACAGGGGTCGCCAAGGAATTGAGCGCGATGAACTGCCCTTTGTCGGGCGCTAATGTGGTCATCACAAGCACGTTGCCAATAGCGGCCGGCTTAAGCAGCTCGGCGAGCCTTGAGATGGCCGCCCTGAAAATGTTCGAGGCCATGAGCGGCTTCAGTTTGGAAGACGATGAGGCGGCCCATCTTGGGCAGCGGGTCGAGAACGAGTTCATTGGCGTGAACAGCGGCATCATGGACCAGTACGTTATCCGGACCGCCCGCGAAGGGCACGCCTTGTTTTTGGATTGCCGCGGTCTCGAAATAGAGCATGTCCCCGTGACGTTCCAAGAGGCGATGTTCGTCGTGACCCATACGGGAGTGGAACGCGGTCTCGCGGATTCCGGGTACAATGAGCGGGTGGCGGACTGCGGGGACGCCTCGGAACATCTAGCGCGCGCATTGGGGCGGGAGCGTCCATCGTCTTTGCGCGAGTTCACCGTGGCCGAACTCGACGAGGTACGCGAGACCATGCGGGATCAGTTGTACCGGCGCGCGCGCCACGTCCTAACGGAGAACGTCCGGACCATTGAGGCGTGCAAGGCCATGAAGAAGGGGAACGCCGAGACCTTGGGCGCGCTTATGAACGCCTCGCACGCCAGTCTGCGCGATGACTACGAGGTGACCGGTCCGGCCCTTGACGCCATGACCGAGATCGCGCGAACGCTTCCCGGCTGTTACGGTTCCCGCATGACGGGCGCCGGCTTTGGCGGATGCGCCGTGAGTTTGACCGCAAAGGATGGCGCGCAAGAATTTGCGGAAAGCCTCATGAAAGCGTACAAGGAACGCACGGGCAACGAAGGCGTAACGCTGCTCTCCGACCCCGCAGGCGGTGTTTCCGCCGTTCCTTGCTGACTTGGAGGGAACGGAGGGGCGTAGCGTGAATGCTGCACCCTTGTCT
>PUMX01000149.1 GCA_003552485.1 Candidatus Hydrogenedentota bacterium | reverse complement strand
GCACGCTCTGCAACGTCATTTCCCGCACTTCATCGCCAGTCCTCACGCAACGGGCGTCAAAATCCGGGCGTCCCCACCACACGGTATCGTCAACAACAAACATATCGGGTTGGCGTCCGCGCGAGCCGGATCCGGGACCCTCCCATTGGATCTCACCGGTCTCCGCGCACAGCGCCAAGGTCAGGTCCGATACGATGGCGAGCACGGTCTCCTCGTGAGCAATCACGCCAGCAGGGCGGATTTCGGTGTCCGTCCGCCACTGTTCGGCGCCGGTTTCCAAATCCAAACACACCATCTCCTCGCGGGTGTGAAAGAACACGCTGTCTCCGGCAGCGCACATGCTGCGGTCAGCTATAAGCGAGGCCTCTTGTCGCCAGAGCGTTTCGCCGGTATCGGGATCGATGGCCGCAATTGCCGGTCCCTCGTTCTCGCCGCGGATGAGCAATACGCCGCGGTGAACAGCCAACTCGACGGCGCCGCGCGTTTCCTCATAGGTCTGCAACACGCCTCCGCTCTGGCCGTCGACCGCGCTGATCGGCTTGCCCCAACCCAACGTAACGTAGAGGGTATCGCCATCAACAACCATCAGGCGATCCACATCGGCGGGGCGGGTTCGCTGCCCCAGCCATTCGTGGGGATTATTCGTGCGCGCTTCCTTCCATGCTTGCCACCCCCACTCCGGCAGCGGGCGCTTCCATAGCAGAATTCCGTTGAACGCGTCGCGGCACACAAGCGACCATTGCGCGGGAAATCGCGCATCGGTAATGCCGATCGGACCCTCATCAAGGATGTAGTATATCCGCCCGTTGGCCGTAACGAAGTTGGTCAGGCCGGTCTCAATTTCGTGACTGCGCATCACGCGCGGCCCGGCTTCCCACTGAATATGCGCCGGAGGCCCGGCCTGGGTGTCGTGAGACGCGCCCGTGTTGCCTGCGTTGTACCGGTGATGCGGCCATTCGTCGATTTCGCCGGGCCAAGGTTTCACCGTCCGGCGCCAACCCGTCTCATCGTGGACATAGGCCACGCCACGCGGCGCGAGAACACGCATAATTTCGTCCATGTCCGCCGCGCTGGCGTCCCCCTCCCAGAACAGAACGTTGACAAGATTATCCGTATAGGGCAGATGTTCTCCGTCCCATTGTCTGAACGTGACGCGTCCGTTTAGATCCAAGGAGTCGAGGCGCCGCCGCGCCTCCTCGACTTTACCGCGATCGGCGTGCAGGCCCTGGACAATGAGCGCATCGCTCCCGATTTCCGCCAACGCTGCGGTTTCCCGCCCATCACCGCAACCGGCATGCACCACCAATCCCCCGCGCACACTCTCACGCGCCAGTAGTTCCGGTATACGCAGATCGGCGGCTACCGTTTCCATCTCCTGAGAAACGCCCTCCTGAGCGTTAACCGGCGCCGAGCACACAATCAACAAAGCCGTCACGGCCATCATACAGCTCTTCACCCAAAACGGGGCATTGGACAAAACTACCTGTGGCATCATCACCTCTCCTTATCCAAAAAGCGCTCGATTCGCGGTTCAGAATCCCTGGAATGGAATTTGACAGCTCTATTGTGTGGCTTCCGTAACAGGTAACACAAGTCTTGACCGCAATCAGCAGTCGAGACATGTTGACGCCGGTGGTATTGCTTCGCTTGGCTTGGTCCCGCTGCTGGGCTACCTGGTTCAAGAAGTAATCACGGACATTGCCCGGCTGGAGAACCGGCGCCGCTAAGCACTCTTCCTCCACTATTGCAACGGCTGACCGGTATAGCGCCAACGAAATGCACACCGGCCCAAAGGGCGCTTTGCGTCGCCCCCTGGGCCGGTTGAATGGTGCAGCAATAGGGCTGGAACGAAAGTGGTGGTTTAACTTTCGTCGTCGTCCTCCTCCAGCTCAATGACTTCGTAGTAATTGGGCGTTGTGCGGGCGGGGCCTTCGCCAGAGGCCCAGGCGACCGCATCGACGAGCGCCATTTGGAACGTCCGGTCTTCGAAAAGCGCGGGCTCATGGCCCATAGCATTGTAGTATATGCGTCCGTTCCCGTAGGACCGCACCCAAATGATGGGCAACTCGGGCGTATCGTAACGCGGATGCTCCTCGCGCACTTCTTCGGGCGGATCCAGCACAGCGAGCACGCGGATGTTGTCGCGGTTGATATTCTCGAACACGTACCACTCGTCATACACTTCCCATTCCCGAGGAATACTGGCGACCGCGAAGTGCGGACGATCGACAATGCGCAGGACGCCCTCGAAGCTCGGTCCATGCCATGCGAACTCGGCCCCCAGCGCTTGAAGATACTCTTGAGCCTGCCACTGCCCGCGGAACGTGTCCGTGGCGGAATGCAGGCCAACAAAACCGCCGCCGGCTTCCACCCAATCGCCAAGCGCCTGCAAGCCCGCTTCAGTCATCGGTGGATGACCGTCCGACCCCTGGGTAAACAGGTTACCAGAAGTGTAAAAGACCACCACGTCGTAGTTCTCGAGGTTCTCGGCGGTGATGTAACTGGCGTCTTTCGTGGCGTTCACGCGCGCTCCGTAGCTGGCCGCAAGGGATTGAGCTCCCCTCTCGACTATGCTCAGTTCATCATTATCCCGTGTGACAACTTCGTGCTCGGACCCCGATTGCTTGGTTAGAAGCAGCACGTTGATCACTTGCGCGTGCGCAATGCCAACGGCCGCCACGGCCATCACCACGACTAACATTCTTACTGCCATCTTCAACATCTTACCCTCTCCTTTTGTTCAGTTACCCTACCTTACAGAGCCAATAAACTGCGGAAACGCGTCCCCGATTCTCCGGTGAATTCACCCGGGGCTTCAGGCCACCCCGCCGGATCGCCGAGGCGATCCAAGGAATAAGCCGCCCCGGACGCTCACCCATACAGACGCGTCACATCCCGGAATTGTGTACATTGGCCAGAAACTCAAAGAAAGGCTGTACAGAAGAGGCATTGCTTTGGCTTGGCGATGAACCCACGTTTCTGTATTGCAGATCCCAGGCCCATTGGCGCTCATCAGCCAATCCTGTTAATCTTGTCCATCCTCTCAGGGCCGGTGGCGGCGGCAAGGCGCCGGTTTGATTGCTCGATAAACCAAATGGGAAGGCGTCATGGCAAGCGAAAAAAGCAAAATGATCTCCGGTCAAATCTACTATTCCAACGATCCCGAACTCGTGCAGGAGCGGGAAGT
>PUMX01000040.1 GCA_003552485.1 Candidatus Hydrogenedentota bacterium | reverse complement strand
TTGAGGCCGCGCAGTTGGGGCCTGAGCGCGTAACTGAAGAGGCGGACCGGGCGGCCGTCGCTGAATTGCGGCCTCTTATCGAGCGGGCGACGGCGGCTTTCGAGCGCTTTGACTACGCCCAAGCGCTGTCGTTGACCGAAGATTTCTTCTGGCGCACCTTCTGCGACAACTATCTCGAGCTCGCCAAACCGCGCACCTACGATGAAGGCCTTACCGAGGGCCGGCTGAGCGCGGCGGCGACGTTGCGGCTCATGCATCGCGTCCTCGTGCGCATGCTCGCGCCATATCTGCCGTTCCTCACGGAAGAGATCTGGCGCTGGTGCTACAGCGGGGACGCCGGCATGCATTTCAGCGTTCACCGCAGCCCTTGGCCCACGCTGGCCGAGATCGATGATGTGCCCGCGCCTCAGCATGAGGAGCTTTACGACACGGCCTTGGCCGTCATCGAAGCCGTGCGCAAGGCCAAGGCCGAGGCGAATCTCAGCGTGAAAGCGCCGGTGCAGCGCATCGTCATCACGGCGCCGTCCGCGCAGTTGAGCGCCTTCGAAGCCGCGAAAGATGATGTCTGCCGCATGCTCAACATCGAAAGCGTCGAAACGGCCGAAGGAGCCCCCGAGGAAGGCCTTGTCGCCGTCGAGACGGAACTGGCCCAAAGCCCACAGCAAGGGTGAGGCAAGGCGACAACAGCTCGCATCTCCTTAGTGAGAAGATGAGTTAGTTAATCCGCCTACCTGCGCTGAGGGCGCCAAGGCAATCGCTTGGGGCAGCCCTATATCGCTCGGATGTGAACTGTGGGGTTCATTGTTGGAACATCTGCTGCAGCATTTCTTGCGAACGCTGCATCTCTTGCTCCATCTCCTGTTGCATCTGTTCGGCGTCCCAGCCCGGAAACTCGACTTGCCTAATCTCTTCGAGCGCCTGTTCGAGCTCCTGCTTGGCTTGACGCTCCTTGAGCTCGTGATAGCTGACAAGGCCGAGCAATTGGGCAAAGCCCACGATGATGATGGTCAAGATAATGTAGAAAGCGTTGTCATCCATTTCTCTTCTCCTTAGATTGGTAACCCAATTTTCTGAACCAAGCCATGCCGCTGATTAGATGGCGCGTCAGTGTTATCCCACACACGCCTCAAACCGGCTGGCGAGGTCATCGATGTCGTCCTTCTTCGCTAGGGCGTGAATCCACTCCGTGGGTATCGCGCTGTAGCCGTAATAAATGCCCGTGAGGCCGCCCGCGACGGCGCCTACGGTGTCGGTATCGTCGCCGAGATTGACAGCCTCGAGCACGGTATCGCTGTAGTTGTCGTGACGGAGTAAACACCACAGCGCGGCCTCGAGCGTGTGGACGACATAGCCGCTGCTTTGAATCTGATCCTCCGGCAGGCGGGCGATGTCGCTTTCGAGCACGCGTTCATAGCGCTTCGCGGCGTCGGCGTAATTGGATTGCGCGTAGTACTCGGCGCTGACGCGCGCGGCGTTCTTATAGGCCTCGGCCGGTGTTTCGCCGTGAAGCAAGTGGACGGCGCATAAGGTGTAGATGCCGCAACCGGCCAGAGACACGGGATGCGCATGGGTAAGCGCGGACACCTCGTGCGCGCGCTCGAAAACGGTCTGCGGCTCCGCGTCAACGAGATGGAAAGCCAGCGGGATAATGCGCATGAGGGATCCGTTGCCGTTGGCGTATTCCTCATCGCATCCGGCTTCAGATGGGGGAACGCCGTCGCGCAGTCTGCCGATGGCGCGCATGGTGGCGTTGCCGACGTCAAACGCGTGGGTATCGGCGGACCAGTATCCCTCGTAGAGCCAACGGACGAAGCGTTGGGCGAGGTCGTTCAGGTCGTAGCCGTGGCAAAGGCTTTCAGCCAGGCAAAATGTTAAGGAACTGTCATCCGACCAAACGCCCGGCGGTTTGCTAAAGGCGCCGTAACCCGTCATGCCGGTAAGGGCTTTGGCGCGGACCTGCTCGCGAGACAGAAACTGTACGGGCAGGCCCAGCGCGTCGGCCACCGCCACGCCAAAAAGAGCGCCTCGAACTTGCTCAGTGCGAGTGTGAGTCATAGGGATTCCTCCAACTATTCTTGCCGCCAATTTGGTATATGCCCCCATGCGGCCGGACGTTCTCTCGACTTGTTTCCAAATTGAAAGCTCGAGTGTTTGTCGGCTCATATTCTATGAGGCCGTTTTCTTCTTCAAACCTCTCTGTGCATTCTGGCTTTGACACGCCGGTTTGGAACCCATTGCTATAGCGTGCGAGCGTCTCTTGTTGAGTTACATAATGACATACTGTTATTCCAGATCCCGGAACGAGATGATCTTTTTTCAAGTATTTGATCATAAGCCGGCAATGGAATATCTTGTCCACGAATGTTGTCTTATTGAATAAATATTGTGTGGATTGCGGCGCATAGCTGGTAGAAAGCTTTCAGCTAGACAGAATGACGTGAAAAGCCTATGAATATCTTTGTGAATGAGCGCCCCGTTGAGGTGGAAGAGGGCGCGACCCTATACGCCATTCGTGATGAGCGTAAGCCAGAGGCGGACGTGCTGGTGGTGAATGGCGCGCCGGCGCGCGCGGATGTGGCGCTGAACGATGGCGATGAGGTGGTGCTGATCACGCGGGGCGAGAAGCCGCCGAAGGACGAACTGGAAGCGCTTATGGCGGCGCGTCACACACCGGGAGTTCACCGGACAATCAAAAACTCGACGGTGGGTATTGCGGGGCTTGGCGGCTTGGGCTCGGCCATCGCTATTGCCTTGGCGCGTATCGGCGTTGGCCATCTTATCCTTGTCGATTTTGACGTTGTCGAGCCAAGCAATTTGAACCGGCAACAATACTTCGTCGAGGACTTGGGCTTACTGAAAACAGAGGCGATGGCGGCGAACCTGGCGCGGATTAATCCGTACGTGAAGGTTACGACCCACGGCGTGCGGCTTACGCGGGAGAATGTGCCGTCCATCTTTGCCGAGGTGGACGTGCTCGCCGAGGCCTTTGATACGCCGGACGGCAAGGCGATGCTGGTCGAGAGTTTTTCGTCGGCGTACCCGGATCGGCCTATTGTGGTGGCGACGGGCCTTGCCGGCCATGCTCCAAGCAATACGATTATTACCCAGCGCGTGGGTAAATCGCTCATTGTATGCGGA
>PUMX01000499.1 GCA_003552485.1 Candidatus Hydrogenedentota bacterium | reverse complement strand
TCAACGCCACAGCGTCGAACTCGAAGAGATCAACACCGAACTTGAATCTTTTACTCATTCCGCATCGCATGATCTCCGCACTCCCCTACGGTTCATGAACCGAATCGCTCATCAACTCCTTCATGAACATGGGGCCGAGCTCACGCCGGAAGCCGTTGGCAGAGTAAAGATGATCCTGAAAAGCACCGAAGAAATGGGTAGGCTCGTCGAGAAGCTTCTTCAGATTGCTCGAGTCCGTCAGGAGCCGCTCAACCGGCGGCGGGTGGATCTGCAAAGGCTGGTGAATGAAGCTATCAGCCAGTTGGGCGACGAGATGGACGGCCGCCAGGTTGAAATCACCGTGGATGAGTTACCAGGCTGCCATGCGGATCGCGAGCTTCTGAAGCAGGTGTTCATGAACCTGTTGCAGAATGCGCTCAAGTTCACGAGGCCGCGCGACCGCGCCGTGATTCAAATCGGTCACGAAATGACCGGCGATGGTGGAACGTACTACGTTCGGGACAACGGCATCGGATTCGAAATGGATCAGTCGGAGTCGATCTTTCTCATGTTCAGCCGGGCTTCAAAAGCCCACAGCTTCGATGGCTCGGGTATCGGTTTGGCGCTGGTCAAACGCATCATCGAACGGCACAATGGCCGTATATGGGCGGAAAGCGAGGTAGACCGGGGAGCGACGTTTTTCTTTACGTTCGATACCTAACACTTTCCGCCAAACCATGCGAGAAGGAGGCTAGGGTTCTTGGGTGCAGGGGAAAAGCGCCGGATACTTGTTGTCGACGACGATAGGGAGATACGACGCGGGCTTCAGGCGCACCTCGAGAAACAGGGCTATGCCGTGGGGACCGCCGCGGATGGCTACTCGGCATTGGATCTGGCGAAAACCATGACGCCCGATCTCGTGGTGCTGGACATCACGTTTCCCGTGAATGAATCGGGGCGCAAATCCTCCATCGACGGGCTCGAGGTGCTTCGCCGGCTGCGGGACTCGGACGATGTGCCTGTGCTCATGTTGAGCTCGACAACTATCTCATCGGTCAAAGTCATGGCGCTGAGCCTGGGGGCGGATGACTATATCACGAAGCCTTTCGAACTCCCGGAATTGCAGGCGCGAATCGAAGCGGTTTTGCGCAGGGCCAACGACGAGGTGCGCGCCGGCCAGGTCCTCGAATTCGCCCGGCTGCGCTTGGATCCCAACCAGAGGCGCGCGTGGAAGGATGGGGTGGTCGTCGATCTCACCACCTTGGAATTCGACATCCTTCATACGCTTGCGCGGCGTCCCCACCACGTATTCACACGCGAGAAATTACTGCAACTTGCGTGGAAGGAGTTCAGCTACAGCGTCTCCAAGTCCGTCGATGTTCATGTTGGCCATATTCGCAAGAAGATCGAAGACGATCCCGGGCGCCCCAACCTCCTAGTGACAGTGCGTGGCGCGGGATACCGGTTCGAGGACGAGCCAGCGTGACGCCTTCGTTGCCCGATATGGTTGGCGCCTGTGTGCGCCGCTCCCTCATGGCGCCCATGCCGCTAGACGGCCATCCAGGCGCTCTCTAGGTTTTTCTAGATTCCCGGTATTGCCGCTTGGACGTGCGCGCCTCATAAGAACTGCGCCACACCTGACGCACAAGAAACACCGCCCCGCTCCGGTGCGGCAAAACCTAAGCGCGGCGGTCTCCTTCAATGTGAGTCAGTGCTCGATTATGCTCTCTTCACATGGTCCTTTCCATGTTATAGAAGTCCAAATGCAGGCGGTGTCCGTCAAACTGGATTTCAATGGTTTCTGGTTCGCGCTCAACAAGAGCGTACGGGGAATCCATCCGGGAGTACTGCAACTCCATAGCTTCGCCGTTAACCTTGAAATCACCTTTATATGTCAGGGTCAATTCGTCATTAGAATGATAATAGAGCGTTAAACTTCCCTCATCAAACCGAACGGGGCTATCTTTAATACGTTCGACAAACTCCTCATAGGACCCGTCTTCCTCTTCACTGGAAACTTCCGTAACCCAAAATACCTGCTGTCCCTCTTGAATGAGATCATAGGTGGATGTGTTCGATGGATCCCCGTCATCCTGCGCAAAGTGAAGGTCGTTCCTTGCGATTAACGCCACGTATGTCTTCCCTTTCCGGCCGAATGCATAGTTCCCCTCTATATCGTATGAATCAAACAGGTGTGTGGGAAAATATGCATGGGTGAAATCATAGATCTTTTCCTCCATAAAACCTTTACGTTCAGGCAACACATATATCGTTAGATTCACGCTCCCTTCCTGAACACTGTGCGGAAACCGTCCATACCCAACCCAGTAGCCTGGGCTCCCGGACAAAGCGCCTTCGCCTAGCGCGGAACCCGGATGCTGATGAAAAACCGTGACCAGAGGGTGAAGGGTTGCATGAAAAACATATTGTTGATCAGAGAACTCACCTGGATTATGGTTCTGCGCAGTAGCCATAAGGTAGTGCTCGGTCTTATAGGTGTATGTATTGCCGCGTTGAATAGCAGCGCCATCGGTCTGAGGATTTAGTGCTCTCGAAACTAGAGGCATCAAGTTGAGTTCTCTGAGCAGGGTTATATTAAACCTGCGAAAGTCATTCAGGAATGCATTCGAAAACATGTTGTGATTGTTGATGTAGCGTATCGAATTCGTCACGACCTCGGGGTTGCTAAATGCCTCCATAGCCCATTGCATCATAATCTGATTATCGTCTTGACCGACTAAATCCAAATCCTTCAGTTCGGTTAAGTCAAGCCCATTCGACGCTTTGATGGCGCCTGTTGGGCTTTCGTCGTAGCCGATGGCGCGGATCACTTCCGCCGCGCGCCCGGTCAGAACCACGGCCCGCTCGACAGGCACAGAGACCTCCACCTCGCGACCGGCGGAGTCGGTCACCGCGAGCACGCGGCGCGGCGCCGCTTCGCCAAGCGTCTCCTCGGTTTCCAGGTCCTCCGGCGCAGCGGAGGCTGGCGAGCCTTGCTGCTGGCCGCAGCCCAAGAAGGCCCAAGCCGCGAGCACGGCAGCAAGGAGAAGAGCAGGCGGCGCGCTCCATCGGCTTAGTGTTTCATCCTCGCCGCGCCCCAACGGGGCGCACTGAGCGAAAGAATTCAAGAGCGTCATCAGCCAAGATGCCTTTCCAGCAGCGGCTGTTGGAATTGTCAAAGGCCTTACGGCCTTGGCGCAGGGCCTGGAGAACCGCAGCAAG
>PUMX01000563.1 GCA_003552485.1 Candidatus Hydrogenedentota bacterium | reverse complement strand
CGGCCAACAGCAAGGCGCCGAGAATCAGTAATCCGCTGGCGATGGCCGCAAACCAAGCGAAGAACTGCAGCACATCCATGCCGGCATTCAGAAAGTACGCGGCCACCGAGGACAGCAGAATCGCGCCGCCGCCAAAGCCGGCGACCGACACCCCCGTGATCAGCCCTTTGCACCTCGGAAACCACTGCATCCCCACCGTCAGCGGACAAACGTACCCGAATCCGATCCCCGCCCCGCTCAAAACACTGATTCCTAGCAGCAGCAAGGCATGGCTCCCGCCAGAAGCCGAGGCCACAAAATATCCGGTCATAAACAGCAACGCACCCAAGAGCGCTGGAATGCGGGGGCCCCGGCTCGCCAGCAAACGCCCACCAAAGATCATTGCAATGGTGAACACCGCGATCGCCAACCCAAACACGCTGCCGCATTGCCCCTTGGTCAAACCGTATTCATGTTCCAAGGGTGGGACAAAAACACTCCACGAATAAATGCCGCCTAAAATGCTTTGGATCAAAATTCCGGCAGACAAAACCACCCAGCGATTTTTCATTTCAAATTCCTTACTAAACTTCCCCTGGCGCCACCGGCCCTTAGGCCGTCGAGGAAAGTCTCTTTGCGGGGTGTCCGAAGGCGGGTATACGGGCTGAAGCCCGCACATACTTTAACGTTCGGTATCCCTTGTTACTATTCTCAATATGCGCCCCGTGCAAGCCACTCACGCGCTGGCGTGTCCCCGGTCCGGTTCGAACCAGGCGCAGGGAACGGTCTCGGCGCGAACTGCGGCGTAGCTTGCCCTCGACCGGTGCGAGAACCGCTGCATCTTGCTGAACGAGAAGGCTTCACCCCTCGAATAGCGGGTAATCCCTCGTTTGGGAAAATGGTTCGCTTGGAAACGTGCGGAGTTTACCTCAGGCTGGCTCGCCACCCGCAACCGTGGGCGCTAATCCGAACCGCGCACTTCCCGGCGCGCTCAATAGCCATCAGAATAACGGCAAGTCAGTATATCGGAATTCCCAGGGATTACCTCACTGGCCTGCTCTCCGTCAGAAGCTTCGCCGAGAGGCGCCGGTCGGGCTTAGGGTTTGTCTACGACCCGTTCATACACATCACGGTTCGCGACGGTGATCCATTCCTCGTTCTCGTGATTCCTAAACCTTACGCTGATGCGCGACTGCTCGCCCAAGTCTTCCAAAGTGAGCATAGCGCTTTCGCAAGGCCTGCGATCGCCATGCTTCCGGCAAATCGAGCCCACCTTAATACGGTCAAAGCCGTGACCCTCGAGGTTTTCATCGATCATCCAGCGGTGGGCGTGGCCAACAATCCAAAGCACGATATTGTAATCATCGATGCTTTCCGCCAGCCATTCATCAAACGCAGAGACGGAGCGGCGGTCGGCAATGGGACAGTGATGCGTCATAATGAGCGTTGGAGCTTCCGGTTTCTCATCCAGAACCTGCTTGAACCATCGATCCTGGTTCTTGCCAAGCTCCGTTCGATGAGACTCCTCTTCCAGCATCTCGTCGGACAAGGCGATGACGCGAACCCCGGCGATCTCTGTTTCGAAATAGCGCACCGGCAAGATCGGCGCGCCGGTGTCGTCGTCGTAGTCATGATTCCCCAGGATATATGTCCAATCTGTCGCAAGACCGCCCATCTCTTCGTAGAATTGCGGCAGAAACGCGCGATCATCCTCAAAAAGATCGCCAAGAATAATGGCGTAATCGCTTTCGAGGTTGTTCACATCCTTAACCGACGTTTCCAGAAACCCTTCGTATCCCTCATAGGCGACATGTGGGTCAGCGGCAACCCACCACGTCTGTTTCGCCTGGCCTTCGCCGGCCAGGAGTTCGCGGCTCGCCGCCCCCGCGCCGCGCGGCCCCATCACGGCCGCGCCGGCCGTGGCGGCCAATCCCGCCTTGATGAATCCTCGCCGCGTGCACTTTCGCCTCATGCCATCTTCCTCCCAGTGTTTGGACGTTGATGCTAGCGATAAAACGGTTGTGAACCAATTACCGAGAAGCGGAACCAGTTGGCCCTTGCAAAGCGTCTCCCCAACCGCCCGCGCCGACTCACGCCCATAGCGCCGACAATCCGTCCATGATTCTCCTTGGCGCGTGAGAAGCTAATGGCTTCATTGAACCACAAGGGGTTTTCGTTCTCAATACCGGCGCGTAAGTACTCCATTTGCCCATTATCTCTACGAACCGCCTTTAGACAACGCTCCAACCTCTTTGCAGCCTCGAATGTGGGAAAGCTGACAATTCACGTCAGTTCCGATATGGGCTTGCACATGAGTTGATCCACATTATCCCATACGATCGCTGGACGGCGGTGGTTTCATCGCATATGGATTTGCGGATGAATTGAGAATGCCTCTCATTGAGTGGTAGCCTTGTTGAGAATTCGGACCTGACGCGTACAGGAAAGCCCATTATCAAACGCCATGTCTCCGAACGGGAAACGCCTTCCAGGCCCGGGGGATGGTCTGGCGCGTTGATAAAAGACAGGTCGCCGCAGATTAGGCCTATCAGCCGCGCGCCATTATTGGGGACTCTGCCGTGAACGAACTAGACTTCATCGAACTCGTACTGAAGGAGGCCTCCGGGTTCATAAAGGCCAAGTACGCGGGGCGCACCCGAATCCAGGCGCACGAAAAGAATGGCGCCAATGATTTGCTTACGGAGGTGGATCTCGCTGTTCAAAAGCAGATCGTGGATCGCATCGCAAGCACTTTTCCAGAGGACGCCATTCTTGCCGAGGAAGACGGCCTCGACCGGCATCCCGCCAAGCCGCCGCAACGCTGCTGGATCATCGACCCCATCGACGGCACCCAAAACTTCCTTCGCGGCATCTTCCCCGCCTTCGGCGTCACGGTAGCCTTCGCTGTCAACAGAGAGATTGTGGCCGGAGGCGTCTCCTTACCGGTAACGCAAGACCTGTTCTTGGCGGAACGCGGCGCTGGCGCGGTGCGAAACGCGCAACCTATTCGCGTTAGCCAGCAAGATGAACTGACCCGGGCGCGGCTCGTCGTCGACTTCTCCATACCCCAGCACCGCGAGACCACGCTGATGGCTTTCGGCAAGATTCTGCGCAACGCCGGGTCGGTGAGGTGTACCGGCTCAGCGGTTATCGACCTTTGCTCCGTGGCCTGCGGAGAAGCGGACGCTTACGTTCATGCCGGGCTGAACCCCTGGGACTTCGCGGCGG
>PUMX01000198.1 GCA_003552485.1 Candidatus Hydrogenedentota bacterium | reverse complement strand
GAACCCTGCACAATAGGCCCCGCTACGTGAACCAGCGCAACAACCGGCCCGCGTTCGTGCGGCCGGCCGGCGCGGCGAAGATACTCTTCGAGAAACATGAGATTCGCGTCCTCACCCGCCTCAGCCAGCGCATCACGGTATACTTCGTCGCGGTAGCGGACGCCGTCGATCAGTCCCGCTTCGCTGGCCTCGTTCCAAGCGAACGGCCCGTCGTTCGCCAACCCGCGCACGACGCTTTCAGGCAGGTTCCGGCCCGCGGCGACGCCGCGCACCAACTGGGCGAACTGCAACTCCATGAGGACCCGGTCCATTTCCTCGTGCGCCTCGGTATAGCCGGTCTCCGTCAGATGATTGACGGCCGTCTTAAATTCCTCGCGCGCCACGAATTGCGGCTCCAGTCGCAGTTTTTCCAGCGCATCGCGCAAGAACGGGCGTTCAACGCTCAACCCCGTGAAGGCGACCATGCCCATGGGCTGAAGGTACATCGAATCAAACGCCGTCGACAGATAGTACGCGCCATTTGCAGGTGCGACTGCGCCTATGGTTTCAGCATAAGCCACGGCCGGTTTGCCACTAGCGCGGAACGCCTCGATTGCGGCGCGCAGCTCCTGAATCTGGCCCAGTCCCTGGGGCCCTTGGCCCACCCGCGCAATGAGGCCCACAACCCGATCGTCTTTGGCCGCCCGTTCCAAACCCTCGACGACATCCCGCACCCGGGGTTTCCGGCCGAGCGAGGCCCGGGCGACCGGATCGTTGGGAACGTATTCGACGAATTCCCGATCCAGGTCAAGTTCAATCACGACGTTGTCCGGCACGGTCACACGCTCTTGCCGGTACAAAATGGCGCCCGCCGCCACAATCAGTGATACCGCAACTACGACGGCGCCGACGAAAATCAGAAACGACCTGATGGCCTTACCCATGATGCGTATCTCCCATGTAGGAAGTATTTGAACCGGCTATTCGGTTCGGAGCGTCCTATGTGCGCCCAACATCTTTCTCTTCCGCACTTTGGCAAGAAATGGCGGGCCCTATCAATCCCGGCCGGTGAGGACAAGCATACCCTATAATCCACCAAGCAGAAGGATTCGTTCCATTCCAGCCCCTTGGAAAACCCGAGAACCCGGCCGCCGAAGTGAGATTATCCAGAAGAATTGACCTTTACGGGATTAATTTGCTATAGTGTTCGGTTACATGTCCATACAAAGGAACGTTTTGCCCTGTCGCGGGTATTCACTTTCCCGCCATGTCTTACCCGGAAGTATGTTCCGAATGGGCGCGGCGCGCACATTCGTTCACGACTCAACGGTCCGCCTTTGTCCTATTTGCCTGCAAAATCTGCGTAATACACGCCGCGGACTGAAGCGCCGCCAAAAGGGCCACGAAGCCAAGGAGGCTGCCAACCATGTTGGAAATCGCCGTTATGATGCTGCTTTCGCAGCAAACCTTCGAACCTGTTGTCTCGGGTGTAGCTTCATACTACACAGTCGACAGCAGCAGCATTCGAACTGCGTCTGGCGAACGTTTACGTGATGAAGCGTTTACCTGCGCCATGCTCGATGGGGAGTTCGGCCACTATTATCTGGTTGTCGCGGAAAACGGCAACTCGGTCATTGTGCGTCTCAACGATCGGGGCCCGTACGTCGGCAACCGCGTGATAGATTTGTCCGAAGCGGCCATGCGCCAATTGCATCCTGAGGCGGGTTTGGTGCATGTCGAGGTATACGATCTCGGCCCCCGAATCCCGTCCAATCTTCGGGTCACCGGAGGGTCATAGCGGCGGCCCCGCCCCTTGCGGGGCTGAAATACGCCTAGCCTGCGCCACAACGCCGTCCAAGGCGCGCCGCGCGCGCCCGCTGAAGTCCGTGAATCCGGGTAGTCCATTACACACGTAGCGAGTGTAGCTGTGTCGCCGAATCCATTCGCCCGGCTCGCCGGCATGATGTTTCTGCTGTATTTTGCCGCAGGCGCCATCCTGCCTATTCTGAGCCATTATCTCAAGAATTATCTGGAGTTTGAACCGTTCCGGGCTGGAGTGGTTCTGGCTATGCCGGCTGTGGCCGCCATATTCGCGCCACTCTGGGTCAATCTCGTCGCGGACCGCTACCTGCGCTCCGAGCGGGTGCTCGCCGTGTGCCAGTTAACTTCGGCGGTGCTCATGCTTCTGTTGTGGGGGCAAAGTCACTACCTGCCGTTCCTCTTGATATTTCTGGGCTACTCCCTGCTGTTTATGCCGTGTATGGCCCTGACGAACACGGTCACGTTTCATCACGTCGCGGACGCGAATCGTCAGTTCGCGCCCATCCGCACGTGGGGCACAATCGGCTGGTTCACTGTGGCATGGGTCTTCGGCTATTTCTGGCTTCAGGGCGGAAGCGGCGAGATCGCCGGAAGCCGTCTGGACCACGCGCTGCTGGTATCAGGGTTGACGTCGCTCTTACTCGGCCTGTACGCGCTTACTCTGCCCCGGCCGCACGCCGGCCCGGAAGGCGGCGCGGAGGTCGCTAAACCATGGGACGGCGTGTCGGTATACACCGATCGCAGCCTGGTGGTTCTGTGTGTGGCGGCGTTTCTTAACAGCGTGCTGAACCAGTTCTACGCCTACGGAATTGGGCCGTTTCTAAGCGCCTCGGGCTTTGGCGACCAGTGGATTATGCCCGCCCTGAGCCTGGGGCAACTCGTGGAAACATGCGTCATGGCGGTGATGGCCTTCTGGCTGGGGCGCTGGTCATTCAAGACCGTGCTTGTCCTTGGCAACCTGTTTCAAATATTGCGCTTCGTTATCTTCGCCGTCGCGGACTCTCCCGGCGCGCTGTTGTTCGGAATCTCCCTGCACGGCTGCAGCTATACCTTCTTCTTCGTAACCGCCTATATCTACATCGACAATCACTGCCGGCCCATTGAACGTGCTGGCGCGCAACAGACCTTCCACATTATCGTCGCGGGAATCGGCGTGCTGACGGGAAGCCTGTTGGCGGGCGGCATGGGAGAACTGGCGACTCCGGTCGGCGCCGAGGAGATCTACTACCCCCAATTCTGGATGGCGCCGTTGGGCCTGGCTATCTTGCTTTTTGTCTTCATGCTTACGCTGTTCCGCGAGACGCCGTCCCTGGTGCGCGCGCGGACAGGTTGATGCGAACGCGGCGATAGTTGCGCTCCTTGCCAGCGCCGCACGGCGATCCTAGAAACGGGCGCCCAGCAAAGCCCG
>PUMX01000546.1 GCA_003552485.1 Candidatus Hydrogenedentota bacterium | reverse complement strand
GGTCGTCGCTGATGCGCGCCCGGATGCCGTAGGGTTCAGCGCGATGGCCGTACGTCATAACGAGGCGGCCGTCTTGCAGCTCAATCATGTGGGGCGGGTTACCGCCGCCTACGTCCGGCGCGGCGATCCCATGGGATTGCCAGGACTGCGCGTTATCATACGAGATAAACGCCTCGATCCAGCGCTGAGGACCTTCCCGGCGGCGAATCGCGGTGAGGATGGTGTCTTGATCGAGCCGCACCGATGAGGGCATGATGCCAAACCCCCTGGGTTCCGGCATGATCCACGACACGAACTCGAAAGAGCCCGCGCCATCGGTGGTGCGGGCCACGAAGGGGCGGCCTTGGGCGCCATCGGATTTCGTGCCGGTGAGGAACACGAACGCGTCATGGGGGCCATTCACAATGTGGTCGGTTCGCGCCGCGACTCCGTCCAGCCCAAAATCGGGCAGGCTGAATGGGCCTTCCCAACTATGGCCCCGGTCCTTGGTGTAGTAGAACCATGAGGGGCCGTCAATGTGCGAGCCCATGCGGAAGGTGACGGCGAAATCAGGGTGCGAAAAATCGAGGCCCCCGGCACATTCGACCGGCCTGGCGCCGCCTTCTTCCACTGGCACTTCCGCCATATGCCCCGGTTCTGGCGGCGGAATCAGGTCTTCGTTTTCCTCGATGGTCCAGGTCTCACCGCCATCGAGGCTGCGGGCGAGCAAGTGTTGTGCGGGACGCTCGCGATCGATGGGGTGCCCGCCGTCCACGCGCAGCAGATGGCCCGCGCTGAAGCCGACAAGGATTTCATTATCCCAGTTCCAGATGCCGTGATTGGCCGGCCAACCCCCAAATCGGCCCTCTTCACTATACACCACGACATGCTCGATTCCCTCCGCTTCCCAACAGATGAGGGTGGCGGCAACGCATAACACGCTGGCAAGCCATCCCCGCCAACGCGGCGGTTCAACAGAATATCGTTCCATCTTGCATCATCCTAAACTCAACATGTGCGTCTTTCCGCGAAGACGCGTGCGATGTCATTCCGGTTTCTGTAAGGGTGTGAATCACTCTGTGGCGTCGGGATCCCAGATGGTCGCCGCGATGATTCGCTCTCCATCCGCGTCGATGTTGTAGTAGTAGACGGTGACCAGTTTGCCGTCGGGCCGTTGTACGGTTCGGGTGTAGCCAATGTCCCAGTCACCCGCATCGTCACGCAGCACGATAGGTGCGCTCCATGAGCCGCCGCGGTCGTCGCTGATGCGCGCCCGGATGCCGTAGGGTTCAGCGCGATGGCCGTACGTCATAACGAGGCGGCCGTCTTGCAGCTCAATCATATGGGGCGGATTGCCGCGGCCCACGTCCGGCGCGGCGATTCCATGGGATTGCCAGGACTGCGCGTTATCATACGAGATAAACGTCTCGATCCAGCGCTGAGCACCTTCCCGGCGGCGAATCGCGGTGAGGATGGTGTCCTGATCGAGCCGCACCGATGACGGCATGATGCCAAACCCCCTGGGTTCCGGCATGATCCACGACACGAACTCGAAAGAGCCCGCGCCATCGGTGGTGCGGGCCACAAAAGGACGGCCTTCGCGGCCGTCGGGTTTGGCGGCGGTAAGGAACACGAACGCGTCATGGGGGCCATTCACAATGTAATCGGTTCGCGCGGCGATGCCAGGCTGGCCAAAATCCGTCAGGTTGAACGGCCCTTCCCAACTATGGCCCCGGTCCTTGGTGTAGAAGAACCATGAGGGGCCGTCGTGAAAGGAGGCCATGCGAAACGTGATGGCGAAGTCGGGATGCGCGAAATCCACGTCACCGGGACACTCCGTGAGTTCATCGCCGCCTTCCTCCGTCGGCACGCCAGCCATGTGGCCGGGCTCCGGCGGTGGAATGAGATCTTCGTTTTTCTCGATGGTCCAGGTCTCGCCGCCGTCGAGGCTGCGGGCGAGCAAATGCTCCTCTGGCCGATCGCGGTCAATAGGATGACGCTCTGGATCAAACCGGTGCAGATGGCCCGCGCTGAAACCAAAGAGGATTTCGCTATCCCATATCCAGATGCCGTGGTTCGCGGGCCAACCGCCAAACCGGCCTTCCTCCTCGTAGATAACCACATGTTGCATATCCGCCACGGCGGCTCCCGTGATCACTAGGGCTAGGCACAGGCCGGGGAACCGCACAGCCCGTGAACTCCATCTAAAGCGACAGTTCTTCATGGCTCTTTATCCTCCCTTAACAATCAAGCCGAGTCCCAAACGCCTTGCTGAGCTTACTTGCGTTCATCCCGCTTATCTGGCTTCGCGATCATAGGCGCATGTCGGCAGGCGGTCAAGACGCCTGTCCGGCTGGGCCGCGCCCTTCTACTCGGCTTGTGGTAGCAAGATGACGCCTTCCTCGGTCTCTGCGCGGAACGAGAAGACCCAGCCGCCACGACTGAAGCTTTCGGCCTGATCCCCGTTATTCAACCATAACGCGACGACGTTTTCGCCCTCTTCGAGGGAAACGTCTACAGTTTCGCTGCGAAAATACTGGTGCTCACCCATGTCGACGGGGTCGCCGTCGTTCACCTGTATCACGAGCTGGTCGTCCCAGCCCAATGTCAACGCCGCCTCGCCTGCGCTGGGCGCGTCTAGAATAGCTCGGGCCACCGCTACGGCTTCGAGAGTGGGGGAGTTACGGTTGCTTGGCTCCGGCCGGTACACGTGGTTGAAGTCGACGAAACCCCGCAGCGATGAGAAAATGCTCCACGACTGGCCGTTGAAAGGTTCGTCGGGCTCAAAGTCCTTCTGCGTGGGCAGCGACTCGGGCGGCTCTTCAAAGGGCCCCGCGATCCGCCATGCGCCGTGATCGGGCAGTGGCAAATCGTAGTCGCCGCGCAACACTTCCGTGTTCGGCATGCGCTTCTCCGCCGGGGGCATCTCGTGAAATGGCCGCACGGGCTCCGTTGAATACCAGTAAACCGTCGAGGCGATGTCGTGGGCGCGCGCGGCGAAGCGCATGTGAATGCCCTCGTCGAAGGTAATGGCGTCGTGCGCGAAGAAGCGGTAGGCTGCAACTTTCTGGTAATCGCCTGCCTCGTCTTTCCACACGTAGTAGGGTAAGTCCGAATACAACGAGGTTCCGCCGGGATTGTCCGCGCCGCTGTACGACGTGCCGAAGGTGTCTTCACCCCCGATGCCGCGCAGATAGGCGGGATGACGACCCGCGCCGTCGATGTAGATATTG
>PUMX01000205.1 GCA_003552485.1 Candidatus Hydrogenedentota bacterium | reverse complement strand
GCCAATGGGTCCAACGGGTTGATTCCGGCGTTGGGCCGGCGGTGCTCTGTGGGTTTGGGGTTCGGCGCCTCCTTTCCTTGGTTGAACACTTCGTTTCGCTTGATGCGCCGTCACTATACACCACCTCGGGAATGCTGTCAAACCGCCGGGCTAGCGCATCCTCCCGCGCAGGCGCTCCTGTATAGACCGGGGCCATCGTTTCCATAGTGTCTCCGTGCAAACACTTCCAACGGGGCTTAGCGCGACAGCCCGCGGATCTGGCATTTGCATCTTCTGGGGCGGGCTGATAGAATCCGCGTCCAAGCTGTGCGGCCTTGGGGCGCATCTCCGCGAAACCGGTGATACCATCTTCCAGAGCACACGTTGCGCACATAGGGCCGCAGTGTGTCCAGGGGCCGTTATGAACGCAAACAATCCATCCCAACCGCCGGCAACACTGGTAATGAATGCCGAGGCCATGGCCGAGGCGATCCGCCGCATGGCGCGAGAGATAGCCGCGGCGCATCCTTCGATGGATGACGTGGTGTTGCTGGGCATCCTCAGCCGCGGCCGGCCGTTTGCAGACCGGCTCGCCCGCCATTTGGGCGCCACAACAGGCACGGAACCCGCCGTGGGCACATTAGCGACCACGCTGTACCGCGACGATCTGCGCGCAGGCGTGCGCGCCGCCAAACCAGGCGGAGTCACCCATTTCGACTTCAACGTGACAGACGCTACGGTCATCCTGGTGGACGACGTCATCGCCGCGGGCCGGACCGCCAGGGCCGCTTTGGACGAAGTCATGGATTATGGGCGTCCACGCCGCATTCAGTTGGCCTGCCTCGTAGACCGCGGCGAACGTGAGCTGCCGATCCAACCCGATTTCTGCGGCTTGCGCTGTTTCACGGGCCCGCACGACCACGTATCGGTATTGCTCGAGGAAATCGACGGTGAGGACAAGGTGTTGCTGGAACGCGTGCGAACGGGCGACGACACCGAAGCTGACGCCGCTGGCGGGGACGCTGAAGCATGAACAAGCGCAAATTGACGGATCAAGGGCCGGGAACAACATGGGGAACTGTCCGTGTTCTACCCTGCCGGGAGTCGCGGCCATGAATGAAGACGCCGCCTGGACGCGTAAGGATCTGATCGGCATCGAGGATCTTTCACGCGAAGAGATCGAGCTGATTCTCGACACGGCCCCGCAGTTCGCGGCCATCTCCGAGCGCGAGAGCGGCATTAAGAAGGCGCCGTTGCTGCAAGGCCGGCTGGTGGTCAACTGGTTTTTCGAGCCGAGCACGCGCACGCGCACCTCTTTCGAATTGGCGGCGAAACGGCTCACCGCTGACACGTTGACCATGACCGCCGCCGGATCAAGCTCGGTGAAAGGCGAAAGCCTGCACGACACGCTCGCGAACATCGAGGCCATGCACAGCGATATCGTGGTGATTCGCCATAATCACGCGGGCGCGGCGCGCATGCTGGCCGAACGCCACTCCTCGCAAATCATCAACGCCGGCGATGGCGCGCACGAGCATCCAACCCAGGCGCTGTTGGATGCGTATACGATGCGCGACGAAACGCGCCGCAGGCTGGGCGACGACCAAGCCGGACTCGACGGCCTGCGCGTCGCCATTATTGGCGACATTGCTCACAGCCGCGTCGCGCGGAGCAACATCTGGTGCCTGACCAAGCTCGGCGCAACAGTCACCGTGTGTGGGCCCAAAACACTGCTGCCGATGGGCATCGAGCGGATGGGATGCCGTGTGACCACCAATCTGCGCGAGGCGTTGGAAGACGCTGACGTGGTCTACGTGTTGCGTATGCAGCTCGAACGCCAGAAAGCAAGTTTGTTCCCGACTATCCGCGAGTATGTGCGGCTGTTCCAGGTGGGGCGCGATGCGCTGGCCGCCGCCCCGGAACACGCGATCATCATGCATCCCGGGCCGATCAATCGGGACCTTGAAGTGGCGTCTGATATCGCCGACGGCCCCCGCAGCGTAGTGCTGGATCAGGTGAGCAACGGCGTGGCCGTGCGCATGGCCGTCATGCATCTGCTGGTGAACCGGTATCCGAAAGGAGAACCTGCGACGCCGCCGTCCCGGGCATAACGAGCCGCTAAGCCGCCACGAAATCCGGACATGTTCATAGGAAATAAGGAGCGCCATCCATAAATGCGTCTAGTCATACGAAACGGCCACCTGATTGAACCCGCATCCGGCGTGTCCGAAAGGCGCGACGTGCTTATCGAAGACGGGGTGGTGCGCGGCCTCGGCGGCGATTTCGAAGCCGACGAGATTGTTGACGCCGAGGGGTGCGTGGTCTGCCCCGGCTTGGTCGACATACACGTCCACTTTCGCGAACCCGGCTTTGAAGCCAAGGAGACGATCGCAACCGGGGCGCGCGCCGCGGCGCGGGGCGGATTCACCTCCGTGGTTACGATGCCCAACACCAATCCGCCGATTGATAATGCGGGCATGGTCGAGTTCGAGCGCCGCAGAGCGCGCGAGTCCGCGTGCATCAATGTATGGCCGGCCGCATGCGCCACGAAAGACCGCGTTGGTAACGAAATCACGGAAATGGCCGAGTTGAAAACGGCCGGCGCCGTGGCGGTTACAGACGACGGAAGCGACATTGCGAGTTCGTGGGTGCTGCGCCGGGTATTGGAGTACGCGAGCATGTGTGGCCTGCCTTACCTGGCGCATTGCGAAGACGCCAGCCTGATGGAGGGCGGCGCCATGAACGAGGGCTACATGTCCACCCGTTTGGGCTTGCCGGGCCTGCCTAAGGCCATGGAAGAAACGCGCATCGACCGCAACATCCGCCTCGCCGCGCTGGCCGGAGCCCACATTCACATACAGCATGTAAGCTCGGCCGAGGGTGTCGAGATTTGCCGCCGGGCCAAAGAGCAAGGGCTCAAGGTCACTTGTGAGACGGCGCCGCACTATTGGACTCTGACCGACGAAGCCGTGATGAACCACGGCAGCAACGCGAAGATGAATCCGCCCTTGCGCGAGGAGACCGACCGCGAAGCGGTCCGCAAGGCTATTGTTGAGGGTGTTATCGACTGTATCGCCACGGATCACGCGCCGCACACCGTGGCCGAAAAGGATGTGGAAGTGCAGCTCGCGCCCTGCGGCATACTGGGGCTGGAGACAAGTCTGGGGCTGACCGTCACGGAACTGGTTGAGCCGGGCCTGATCTCGCTGGAACGGGCCATTGATCTCATGACCCGGCG
>PUMX01000555.1 GCA_003552485.1 Candidatus Hydrogenedentota bacterium | reverse complement strand
TCAACGGGGCGAGCACGACGATCGCCAGCCCCGAGAAGAGGACGTCGAAGAAGCGCTGCACGAAACCTCCTGTTCGTCTATCGCTGGCTGAACCGCTCCGGCGGCTCGAAACCGATGTCATCCGGCTGTCGGCCCGCGGCGAAGAAGTCCCGGTACCACTGCACCGTGCGCTCGACGCCCTCGCGCCAGGGCATCTGCGGCTCGTAGCCGAGCTCCTCCCGGCACTTGGTCAGATCCGGGCAGCGGCGGCCCACAGAGCCGGGGTAGGTGGGGGCGTGCTCATAGTCCCCCGTGTACCCCATCAACTCCCCCACGGTGCGGGTCAGGGTCTCCAGGCTGATCTCCTCGTCGTTGCCGACGTGGTAGATCTCGCCTGCGGCCGCCGGGGTCTCCATGGCGCGGACGGTGCCGTCCACCGAGTCCGTGATGTAGCAGAAGGCCCGGGTCTGGTCGGCCCCGTAGATGCGGAAGGGCTCGTCGGCGGGGTGGTCCCAGAAGCGCTGGACGAGGTGCGGGATGACGTGGCGGAAGCCCATGCAGGGGCCGAAGGCGTTCTGGTAGCGCACCACCGTGGCCTCGAACCCTGCCGCCGGCGCCGTGTGCAGGAACGCCGACTCGCCGAGCATCTTGGTCACCGCGTAGGTCCAGCGCGGGTGCTTGATATCGCCGATGGTCAGCGGTACGGACTCCGGCGTTGGGATGGGCGCATCGAAGCGATCCGTAGTAGCGGCGTAGTTCTCGCTGCTTGAGGCGAAGACCACGCGCCCCACCTCGGCGCGCTGGAGCCAGTCCAGGGTGTAGTGGGTGAGGGCCGTGTTCACCCGGATCACCTCTTCCGGGTGCTCGAGCGTTCGGTTCACGCCCACGATCGCCGCCATCATGTAGACGTGATCGTAGTGGCGGGCGAGCTTGTCGTAGGCGCGTGGGTCGGTGAAGTCGTCCTCGATGACCGTGAGCTCGGCCCGCTCGTCGGCATCGAAGTACTCCTCGAGCCGACCGCGGTAGCCCTTGTCGGCCAGCGTGATCGTGTAGCCGCCGTCGTCGAGCAGGCGGCGGGCGATGTTGATTCCGATGAAACCGCCGCCGCCGAGGATGAGCACACGCTGGGTCATGGACACTCCTATGCGAGCACCTTCGTGGTAAAATTAAAAATGGCTTACAGCAAATCCAGCCGGATGTTGCCGCTGAAAGCATCCCGGTCGACAATCAGATCCGCTGTTGTAGGTTGTTCTTTGAGCGCTAAGCCATTCAACCGTACGGCCAGAAAATGGGCCTCTTTTGGGTCTGCACTAGGCTCTAGCAGTATCTCGCCTAATCGTGGGGTACCGTTATCTGGTGATTGCTCATAACCCTCGACCGGGGAAAGCTCCATTGCCCATACATGGCGCGGCAGCCACTTCTGACGGTAGTAACGTTTCAGTTTTGGGTTCATGCACCCAAGAACCACCTCACGCCTAAAAGAGGACCGACTCAACAGCCGAGTACGGGTCACCAGCTTACCAGGTAGATCCAAGTATGAATCTTTTAATTCGGAATCCGCCAGATTTGCAAGTAAATTTATGCATGTGTTTCTTGCCTCTTCCGCATCCACAAGGATATCGGCTGATAAGAGGGGAATAGCGCAGAACGCGTCTGAGAGCGAGTAACCCTCGTTCGGCCCCGGAGGGAGGTCAAGATAGACACCAGAGTTATCGTTATTAATTATGAAAGGACCGGCCCACCGCGAGGCGTCAACAACTGTAATCTCTCCTACATTCTCATCATGGGTCGGTTGGGTTGCCGTAGGCATTTTTGTCCAGCCATGGCCAATAGCGACAACCGCATGGCCGCCAGTAGGGTGCAGCAACGCCAGCAAGACCGGGATTCCCGATTCGATATAGGGATAGAGTAACCTGCAAGCTTTTCGGTGCTCTTGTTCCGGCCATTCAGTTTCGTTGATGATGTCATCTGAGGCGCGTAAAGGGATTACATGTGGCGAGTATCCGGCTGCCCGAATGGCTTCCGTGATTTGATCTATTCGTAGTCCATCACGATTTGGCAGTGTCCGCCCATTAACTACGAATCGCGTGGCAGCCGTCGTGATCTCTGCTGGACTGAAAGCGGAGCGCCCTTCGCGCCAACGCAATGTGCGCAGGGCCATCCAGATAGAAGCCTGGGCGCAAGCACCTACGGCGTTGTCTTGTTCCATAAAGGGGGTCGCGGGGACGAAGAATCGCCGCCCCCCAAGGTTCACTGGATACTCGTCGTATGTCCGGATGAAGCGATGCCAAGAATGCGGAGGTTTTTTGAGAAACGTGGCGCCAACGGGGCTATTTGCGACCGGCCTCAGCGTCAAAAACCCCAGATAAGCATCTTCTTTTTCGGAAAAAGCATCTATGGCCTCAAGGACGTCATCACTTACTGCGTCGGCTGAGAAAAAATGGATTCGTTTACAGTAACGCGGAACCGAAAATGCCCATTGTGCATAATAGGTACAGTGTTCCGCAAGAAAATCCGGGTCTTGTACGTCGTGTTGCACAACGGCAGCACGCACCTCCAAGTTGATCAGGTGATCAATGATTGACCGTATTTGCGGTCCTGTCGAGCCCCTGGAGGAGCCGTCGACGCAATCGACTAGGAAGGAAGAGAGGTTCTCTCGGCTTTTCGGTCGATAAAGCGCAAGGCGCTCATCCATGAGGTCGGCCTTGGTCAACGCAGCGCTATCTCCTTTGTCTTTTCGTAACGGCGGCGCTGCTCCTCCCGGTGGGCGTCAATCAGTGGACCGACCTCTCCCCGGAAATCGGCGTGGAAGCGCTGACGCTCTTCCAGAGAGAGCTCCTGAGCCTCCCCAGTCTTGAGGAGCTGATCCATCGCCTCGGCAAGCTCTTGATTGGTCGTCATGTTCTGCCCATAGGCTGCTTAAAGTTGTGTTCAGTTCACAGATCCTCGGCCACGCGAAGTGTGGACGATCAGCGCTAAACGTTCAAATTCCGCGCTGGCCCAGACCTGCGGCATAATGGCGCCGCCGAATCATAGATCCCCTCTCCCCAACACCTTCACGGTGTGCCGTTCCCGCAGCCGCACGATCTGCTCGGCCGAGAGCACGCCGATGGTGTCGTAGATGAACAGGCCCTCCAAGGCCATCAGGGCGTCGATGGTCTCGGGCCGCTTGTAGAGCTGATGGCCGGTGGAGATGGCCACGACCTGCGGCTGCTCGGCCAGCGCGGCCTGGAGGTCCT
>PUMX01000346.1 GCA_003552485.1 Candidatus Hydrogenedentota bacterium | reverse complement strand
GGATGTCGCCCGCGACGGCCGCCTTCAACCCGGGCGGCGGATCAGCGGGGAAACGGTGTCGAGCGGAAAGCAGCGCGCCAAGCACGTAATGCCGCCAACTGCCGGGGGCTTGTTGCACGGCTCGCCGCGCCACATCGGATTCAAGGAACGCTCGCCAATCCCGGCCCATGCTCTCGTGCTCCCAATCCCCGAGATGCGCCATGACCGGCGGATAATCGGGATCGATGTTGACGGCGTGGACCTCTCCCGCCGGGGCGCGTCCCGCCGCCACCACGATTTCCCGCTGATGCGTCATCAGATTCAGGTACCCGCCATGCGTGTCCACATGCATGCCCCGGAGGTTCACCCGGCCCGGAGCGCGAAACAGCGCGATGGGTTCATCGCCAAATGCAGTCTCAAAACAGGCCGTGGCCTTCCTAAGCAAACGCACGCGCTCCACCTGAACAGCGGGATCGGACCCGTATACAGGCTCAAGCGCCGTATGCAGCTTGGCCGTGTCTTCATCCAGCCATTGACGCCAGTGCGAGGCCAGGCGGAGGGTTAAGGGCTCGTATATCATGGGTGCGTTCTTTCCCCGGCTAGGAGCCAGACCATGCGTTCAGGCGGCTCACGTCCCCAAAAACAACAAAAACCTCCGAGGAAAGCCGTGTACTTTCCATCCGAGGCCGATTGGGGGGCGAATAGAAATCATGGGGCGACGTACGGAATTATGCCTCTTCCATCGTCTCTTCAAAATACTCGGCGAAACACTCGGCATGCCAGTGTTCCCCATCGAGTTCCCGCACTTCGCCAAGCTCGAAATGAATTGCTTCGATCGGATCGTTGCACAAAGCACAATACATTTGGCGTCATCACCTCCTTTCTTTTACTCACATAGGGTTGAACGTGCGTTCTCCTTCAGTTGTCTTGAGCAAAACACTGGACCCAAAACTGAAAAACTTATAACAGATACCCGCGCGAGAAAGCAAAGCCAATGCCCCCTGGCAGAAATCTTTCGTGGCGGCCAAATGACGCATCGAATTCGCACAGTCCGAGAGCGCCCAAAAACTATTGAGCAACAATCCCGTTTTTCATCTATTTCCGCAAGGAGGTTACAGCACAATTCAGCCCCCCACTCAATCCCACACCGCAAACCCCCTAAAACTCAGCCCAATCTCTGCCTTAAAACCATGGAACTCCCCGAGAGAGCTTCTGGCTCAATGAGCTTCGCCAAAAGTTTGCGGTCCGAAGGATGTGTAGTCCTATGCGCGTAACCATATCCTAAAGCACCCAGCGGGGTCATAGAGGGTACTTGGGGGTTGAGCCGGCGGGGAATAGCTGGCGTGCTCAACCCCCGGACACAGGGACCTACCGCAAAATCCCAGCAAAGCCAAGCCAGTGACGCAAAGCCGCGCCGCGCACAATGTTAGCTACAACCTCGCCTCAGATCGTACTCATGGCCTGGTCAAGGTCCGCGATGAGATCGTTGCAATCCTCGATGCCCACCGAGATGCGAATGACCTCTTCGGTGATGGTCATCTTCCGGAGGGCCTCTTCCGGCATGGATGCGTGCGTCATGGTCCATGGGTGGTCGATGAGAGACTCGACGCCGCCCAGGGATTCCGCCAGCGTGAAGAGTTTCACGTTCCGCAACATCTGAAAGGCCTCCTCCTGGCCGCCCTTCAAGCGAAACCCAAACGTGCCGCCGTAACCAGTCATCTGCCGCTTCGCCAGTTCATGCTGGGGATGGCTCTCTAAACCAGGATGGAGCACGCTCTCCACCTTGGGGTGCTCTTCAAGCCATTGGGCGATCCGCACGGCGTTGCGGTTGTGCTCTTCCATGCGCAACGCCAGGGTCTTCACGCCGCGTAGGACGAGGAAACAGTCCTGCGGGCCGGCGCAGGTCCCCATCGCGTTGAGGAGGAAGTCCACGTGTTCGGCGTGTTGCTCGTCATTGGCGATGATGGCGCCGCCGACCACGTCGCTGTGGCCATTGATGTACTTGGTCGTGGAATGCAGCACCAGGTCGATGCCGAAATCAAACGGTTTCTGAAAGTAGGGCGTCAGGAAGGTGTTGTCGCACACCGTTAGGATTCCGCGCGGTTTGGCGATTTCGGCGATGGCCCGCAAATCCACCAGATTCATCAGCGGATTCGTGGGCGTTTCGATCCAGATCATCTTGGTTTCGCCCGGGCGAATGGCGGCTTCCACTTTATCGGGGTGGCGCAGATTGACCAGCTCTACGTCGACCCCGTTTTTCGCCACTACGTCCATGAGTAGACGAAAGGTGCCGCCGTAAAGGTCGTCGTGAACGATGATATGGTCGCCCTGGCGGTAGCTCAGGAGCAGCGTGCTTTCCGCCGCCATGCCCGTACCGAACGCAAAGCCGTGCGTGCCCCCCTCCAGCGCGGCTAGGCAATCCTCGAGCGCTTTTCGCGTTGGATTGCCGCTGCGTGAATAGTCGAACGGACCCGGCTCGCCCACATCGCGGAACGCGAAGGTGGATGTCTGGTAAATGGGGGGCATCACGGCCCCATACGCCGGATCCGGCCCCTGGCCGGCGTGGATCGCCTTGGTCTTGAACTCCATGGAATAGTAGTCCTCCTGTGAACTCGTTCCCACCGAACGCAACAAGCCGGCCGCGGCGTTTCCACCGCGTTGGCCAGCCCGCGGGCCGTCAAACGGGGTCAGATTTCTTGATACAGCGGCGTGGAAAGATAGCGCTCGCCCGAGTCAGGCAGCACGGTGACGATGGTTTTCCCCGCATACTCCTCGCGTGCGGCGAGGCGCAAGCTCACGGCGGCGGCCGCCCCGCAGCTTATCCCCGAGATGATGCCTTCCTCCCGCGTGAGACGGCGCGCGACCTCGAAAGCTTCCTCGTTGCTCACCGTCTCGATCTTGTCCACAAGATCTAGGTCCAGGACGGCCGGTTTGAAGCCCGCACCGATCCCCTGGATTTTGTGGGGCCCTGGCTCGCCTCCGGAAAGCACGGGCGCCGCCTCGGGTTCGACCGCCACGGACTCGATGGCCTTACCTTTGTCGTTCTTGATGTATCTGCTCACACCGGTAATTGTGCCGCCCGTGCCGACGCCCGCCACGAACACATCCAGGGAGCCGTCTGTGTCGTTCCAGATTTCCGGCCCAGTCGTCTTGTAGTGAATGTCTGGGTTCGCGGGATTGTTGAACTGTTGAGGGATAACCCAATCCGAATTCTCCGCAGCCAACTCTTCGGCTTCCTT
>PUMX01000264.1 GCA_003552485.1 Candidatus Hydrogenedentota bacterium | reverse complement strand
CTCTATACTGCCGCCCCCCCTTGCGAGGAGGCCGTGCTTGGCTATGGCCTGTGCTCAAACGCGGTTGCCGGCCTCGAAGCGCGCGGATGCCGGTTGATGATCCCCAAGGTTCATGATTGCATTGGGATGTATCTCGGCTCTTTGGAGCGATACCGAGCGTTGTTCGAGCAACGCCCCGGCACGTACTACCTCACAACCGGCTGGATCGACATGGGCAGGGATCCACTGACCACGATGCGGGAAGACTACGGCGCGCGGGTCGGCATGGCCGGTGCGGAAGAGGCCATGAGAGAGGAGCTGCGGCATTACTCGACCATTGCCTTTATTGACCTGGGATTGCGTGCGGATATGGAGCGATTCAGAGGAATTGCTCGGGAAAACGCCGACTATTTTGGTTTGGAGTATGTGGAAATCCCGGGAGACTGGTCCCTGTTGCGAAAGATGGTCGAGGGGCCCTATGACAAGTCTGAGTTCGTTATTGTAGAACCCGGCGGGCAAGTTAAACAGAAATTGTTCTTCTAAGATCACGTGATGACGCTGGTCTGGGAGGATATAACAGAAGGAGGTTGTTGTGGAAATTGTAGGGGAGCTAATCAACGCTAGCAGAAAAGCGATCCGCCCCTTGATTGAGAACCAGGATGCGGAAGGAATAATTGAGATCGCCCGGAAACAAGTCGAGGGCGGGGCGGATTATATTGATGTGAATGCAGGCGTGTTTATCAAGGAGGAGCCTGAATATCTGCGGTGGCTCGTGGAAACCGTACAGAGTGAATTCGACATCCCCTGCTGCATAGACAGCCCGAATCCCGTGGCGATAGAGGAGGCGCTCAAGGTCCACAAGGGCATTCCCATGATTAACTCGATATCGCTCGAAAAGGATCGCTATGCCAACATCATGCCTCTTGTGGAGGCGGCGGAATGCAAAGTGATTGCGCTGTGTATGGATGACACGGGAATGCCCGAGACGAAAGACCAGAGAATGGCCGTTGCTGAGCCGCTGATCAACGAACTGGTCAAAAAGGGCGTGAAACCTGATAACATCTATGTGGATCCTCTGGTGCAGCCTGTGGGAACCGACGACAAGTACGGCTTGGAGTTTCTAAACACCATCGAGGCCCTAAAACGCGAGTATCCCGAGACCCATCACATGTGTGGTCTTTCCAATATTTCGTTTGATTTGCCTAAGCGGAAGTTTGTCAATCGGGTGTTCATGATCATGGCCATCGCAAAGGGCCTTGACGGCGCTATACTCGATCCGACGGACAAACAGATGATTGCCTCGATTGTCACCGCTGAAACGCTTATGGGCCGGGACAAGTATTGTGAAAAGTACTTGAAGGCTTATAGGGACGGCGTTTTGGCGCCCTAGGTCTCGTATGGAAGTAGAGTTTTGCTCGTATGAAACGGGATTTTGACATTATCGTGGTCGGCGCCGGGCATGCTGGTGTCGAGGCCGCGCTTGCAAGCGCGCGCTGCGGTTATCGGACCATGCTGGCGACGATGCAGCTTGATTCGCTCGCAAAGCTTTCCTGCAACCCCGCCATTGGCGGCATCGCCAAGGGCCAACTGGTTCGCGAGATCGACGCGTTGGGCGGCGAGATGGGCCGGTGCATAGACCGCACGGGCATTCAATACAAGATGCTGAACCGCTCGAAGGGGCCGGCTGTGCATTCGCCGCGCGCGCAGGCCGACCGCGTAATGTACCAGTGCGAGATGAAGCGGGTCTGTGATGAGACGCCAAACCTCACGATGAAGCAGTTAGTCGTCGAGGATTTTATTCTTGATGGTGATTCGGTGGCGGGCGTTCGCTCCTCGGTTGGCGCCGAGATTACGAGCCGCGCCGTCATCGTATGCACGGGAACCTTTCTGGGCGGCAAGCTGCACTTCGGGCTGAAGAGCATCGCAGGCGGCCGCGGCGGCGAGATGCCCGCTGATGCGTTGACCGGCGCTTATCGCCGGCTCGGATTCGAGACCGGCCGGATGAAGACGGGCACCTGCCCGCGCATCCACCGGCGCAGCATCAATACGGATGTGATGCAGGTTCAGGAAGGCGATCCTCAGCCGCGGCCTTTCAGTTTCTCGACGCCTATCGAAGGTTTCGACCCGAACCGCATTCAGTGTTGGCTCACCTATACGAACGACGCGACGCACGAGGTCATCCGGCGCAACCTGGACCGGTCGCCGCTGTTTAGCGGCGTTATCGAAGGGATTGGCGCGCGGTACTGTCCGAGCATTGAAGATAAGGTGGTGAAGTTCCCGGAAAAGGACAGTCACCGCGTATTCCTCGAGCCGGAAGGGCTAACGACTTCCGAGGTCTATGTGAACGGGCTGTCGACGAGCCTGCCCGAAGAGGCGCAGCGCGCCTTGTTGCACACCGTGCCGGGTCTCGAAGAGGCGGAAATCATTCGCCCGGGCTATGCGGTCGAGTATGACTTCGTCCCGCCCACGCAACTCAAGCCTACGCTTGAAACCAAGCTTGTGCGCGGTTTGTATCACGCTGGCCAAATCAACGGCACCTCGGGCTACGAAGAAGCGGCGGGCCAAGGTCTTCACGCGGCGTTCAACACGATGCGCCAGATGGAGAATCGTGAACCGTTATACATCCCGCGCAGCGAAGCGTATCTCGGCGTGATGATCGACGACCTCGTAACACGCGGCGTCATGGAGCCTTACCGCTTGTTCACGTCACGCGCGGAGTACCGCCTGTTGTTGCGTCATGACAATGCGGACGCGCGGCTGGCGAAGTACGGCATCGCGGACGAGGCGTTTGTCAGGGGCGTGCGTCACAAGGAAGATGAAGCTCACGCGGAGATCCGCCGGCTCGAGACGCAACGGATCAATCCCACCGGTGAGATCGCGGCATGGTTGCGGCAGCGGGGCTTTGGGCCGTTGGGCGAGAGCCAACCGGCCGCGCAGTTGCTGCGGCGGCCCGAGTTCACCCTGGAAGACGTCTGGGAGCTTACGCCTCCACCGCAGCCGCTGTCGTTCGAGGCGGCCGAGCAGGTAGCTATCCGCGTGAAATACCGCGGCTACATCGAACGGCAGGAACGGGACCTTGAACGCTTCCGTAGCGCCGAGAAACGCGTATTGCCGGAAGACTTGGATTACTGTGCGATTCCAGGCTTGCCGCGCGAATGTCAGGAGCGGCTCGACGAGGTGCGCCCCGTGAGCTTTGGGCAAGCGGCGCGGATACCTGGCGTGCGCGCGGCCGATGTCGCCG
>PUMX01000184.1 GCA_003552485.1 Candidatus Hydrogenedentota bacterium | reverse complement strand
CCTTGATTCGAGTAGTGGGGATAATGCCAGTAGAGGGCCTCGCGCTCTTCCACCGTTCGATCATCCCCCTTGAGCAGCGGCATGATCGAGATTCCGTCCACATGCTGTTCGCGCAGCAAGGACGCCCCGGCGGCTTCAAGCAGCGTGGGATAGAAGTCCGTGTTCATGGTGGGCGTATCACATTCGCTTCCCGGTCTTATGATACCGGGCCAGCGCACGATGAGCGGATAACGCAATCCCCCTTCGTACAACCATCCCTTGCCTCCGCGTAAGGGCAGATTCGCGGTGGGATGGCCCTCGCTCGTCGCCAAACCGCCATCGTCCGAAGTGAAGATGACCAGCGTGTTCTCGTCCAGCCCAAGCGCTTCTAGTTCGTCCAGCACCCGGCCCACACCCCGATCCATGGCTTCGACCATGGCGGCGTAGGTGGGATGAGTTTGCTTGACGCGGACTCGCCGGGGTTCATCAGTGGGCCAGACCTGCTCTTCTTCGTCAAACACTTCCGCTTCGCCCAACTCATCCAGGCCCAAGGCCTCGGCCTTGGCCTCGTACTTCGCGACAAGCTCGCGCGGCGCTTCCAGCGGCGTATGCACTTGATAGAATGACAAGTAGGCGAAGAAGGGCTCAGTTTCGTCCTGAGCCCGCAAAAACTCAATGGTCTCGTCTACCAGCCGCTCCGTGAGGAATTCGCCCTCGGGTCCATCCTCAAGCCGCGGATTGTTGTACGGCGAGAAGTAGCCTCCGCCTCCGTGGGCCCGGGGCGATCCGGCCGTCCAACCACCGATGTTGATGTCAAAGCCCTGGTTTTCCGGCCAATACTCGGTTTCATCGCCGAGATGCCACTTGCCTCCGAAGAATGTCTTGTACCCCTCATCGCGCAGGGCCTCTGCAACGGTGTATTCCGTTGCGGGCATGTAGCAGTTCATTTCGGCCGGTTGAAACCGCTCGACACGCACGCCGCAGAACCAGTTAGTCGCGTCGTGCCGAGACGGATACTTGCCGGTCATGATACTGAATCGTGTTGGCGAACACACCGGATTCGAGCCGTAGGCATGAGTAAACCGCATCCCCTGCGCGGCAAGTCTGTCGATATTGGGCGTTTCGTAGAAGGTATCCGGGTTATACGCGCCAAGGTCCATCATGCCCAGGTCATCAACGAGGAAGAACACGATGTTCGGACGCGAGCCATGCTCCTCTCGCGCCCGCGCCCATGGCGAGCGCCACATCCCGGCCGTCAGCAGGGCCGCCATCGCGCCGCCCGACCGGAGCATATCCCGTCGGCTGATACGCGGCGCTCGTGCTGGATCGTTATCGTGCTGCGTCATCGTCGCCTCCCCCTGCTGTTCGTGTCAGAGCCAGTCTTCGAGCTTATCCTGAAGCGTCTGCCGGGGCAATTGCAACGCGGATGCCGCCATGAAGCCGTTGCAATTGCCAGACAAGTCCGCCTGAGCGCCCGAACCAATCTCCAATTGCTATCGAAACCAGCGGCCATTCACTCAGTGAACACGGGCGCCTGGAGCACCGGCAACGTATCGGCATGCATTTCTTCGCCGGTTTGTCCCATGAGTCCTCGGACCACCGAGAAGGCTGCATTACCTAAACCCAAGCCGGAACAACTGGCGCGAAGCCATCGCGACACGGTATTCTGTCGGTCCAATGAACTCCACATTGTTCCGGGGAAAAATGGAAACACTTGGCGCCTCTGCGAGCCATGGGGCCACATTATTTCTTACTACGCTTCAGCTGTTCCATCAATGGGATTCGTCCCTATCCATACAAGGCACGATTAAGACATCATGCGGGGAAACGACGGCATTATCAACGAAAGTAGTCCTAACCCATGACCCATATCAGCAGCCCCGAACTCAACTCCTCCCAACGGCGCGCGATTATTGCGGGCGCGCCATGCGAGGTTCGTTTTGACGCGCACACGCGGCAACTTCACGCCACGGACGCCTCGCTGTATCAGGTCGAACCTTTGGGCGTGGCTTTTCCGCGCAACGCGGAGGAGATCAGCGCCGTCATTGAAGCAGCTGTCGAAGCGGACGTACCGCTAATTCCGCGCGGCGCGGGAACAGGCCTGGCGGGCGGCGCGTTAGGGACGGGGCTCGTCATCAATATGGGCCGGCGCCCGCGGGACATCACGGACTTCAATCCCGAGCAGCGGCGCGTACGCGTGGGCGCGGGAACGGTATTGGATCAACTCAATGCGTACGTACAGCCGCACGGGCTCCGGTTTGGCCCTGACGTAGCCACGAGTTCGCGCGCGACGTTAGGCGGAATGATTGCGAACAACTCGTCGGGCGCTCACACGCCGTATTACGGCGTGACCGCCGATCACGTGCACAGCATTGAGCTGGTGCTATGTGACGGCCGCATTGTTACGGTAAGCCGCGATGACGACAGCTTGCCGGAGGTGCGAAGCGTTGTCGAGCATCTTGCGAATCAGTATGGCGGCGCGGTGCGCGAACGGTGGCCGGAAGGACTCATAAAGCGATGGCCGGGCTATGCGCTTGATCGCTGGCTGCGCAATCCCGGTCATCTCGGCGATCTCATCGCGGGCAGCGAGGGCACGTTGGCGGCCATCGCGAGCGCGGAACTCGATCTGACGCCGCTCCCCACGGAACGCAGTCTGGCGATTGTGTTCTTTCCGTCGGTAAAAGAGGCCATGGCCGCGACGGTGGCTCTTGCCGATCTCGAACCCGCGGCTATCGAGCATATCGATCGCGTGCTATTCGACCAGACGCGCGGCCAACGCGCGTTTAAAGAAGCGCGTGATCTCCTAGGAGTCGATGAACAGCCCTGCGAGTCCATCCTCATTATCGAGTTTTTCAATGACGCGGAGGACCGGCTTGCCGAGACGGTCCGCCGCAACCTGGGCGAGCGCACATTGACCCTGACGAACCCCGCCGAGATGGAACAGATTTGGGCCCTGCGTAAGGCGGGGCTTTCGCTGCTCACCGGATGCAAGGGGCCCGCCAAGCCCGTTGCGGGTATCGAGGATGTGGCGGTGCGGCCGGACCAATTACCGGATTACGTGGACGCGCTCGAGAACCTGATGGACAGACTGGCGATCGAGGGCTCGTTCTATGGGCACGCCGCCTCGGGGCTGCTGCACATCCGGCCTGTGCTGGATCTACACAAAGCCGAAGATATCGTGAAATACCGCAAGCTGGGCGAAGAGGTCGCCGCGATTACGCGCCACTTCAAAGGCTCCATTGCGGGGGAACACGGGGTGG
>PUMX01000283.1 GCA_003552485.1 Candidatus Hydrogenedentota bacterium | reverse complement strand
GGGAAACAGCGCCGGTCCCACGCCGGCCAACTCCGCGAGCCAGCCCAAGCCGTTGACGAAACCGCCCGCCTGAAGCGTCTGCGCGAACATGCCCGCCCACAGCCAAGCCACAATGGCGGTAACGGCCACCTTCTGCGACATGCCCTCGAAGATCGCGTTGGCGTACTGCGTCCAAGGTCCGCGCACGAACAGCATGCCCAGGATCAGTCCAATCAACATACCGGCAATGAGACCGGCCTCGTCTCCAATACGCAGCAGCCCGGTCTGCACAACTGCCCAAGCGATAAAGAAGACGATTGGCACAGCGCTCAACGCCCTGCCGCCCCGAAACTTAATGGTGGCCGCGTCCAAGGATTCCGTCCCGTTCACGCTGGTCCGCGCTGACGGCTCATTCATTGTTTCCCCTTTCACTCCACTGGATTAACACGCTCGCAACACCTCAGAACTGGTTTCACGCAGAGGCGGCGCCGTGCGATCGATGCTTCCCCTGGCAATCTGCGCCGGCGTCCCAAGCCAACTTTGTTGCGCAAGAAAAGCGTTTGGCCGACAACCAGCCGACACGGCGCACGATCCGCGAGTCAGGGGGCAGACTATGTTCACTAAGGAAACCTGTTGTCAAGTCTGTCCGCCATTTCGTCTGTTCATCGAAGGCGACAGACTTGCTTAACGAAGCAGTCGCAGACTAACGTGATGACCGGCATTTGACATGGTATGACTGACACAAAGGGAGGTTTTCCGATTATGAATGCGTCTGTCCTGAAAGCGGCCGCCAGCATGATGCTCGCCGTCCTCGCCTCGGTTAGCGGCGCCGAGGAAACCGCGCAAGCCATCGACGCGATGGCGAATGAGCTCGAGTCCGCAGCAGACCTTGACCCCATCATTGAAGCCATGGGCGACCGGCGCTACGCCCTTCTCGGGGAAGCGTCGCATGGCACGTCCGAGTACTACCAGTGGCGCGCAAAACTGAGCCAGCGCCTCATTGAGGAGAAAGGATTCCGTTTTATCGCCGTCGAGGGCGATTGGGCGCTGTGCCACCGCGTTAACCGGTATATCAAGGGCATCGACGACACGTACGACAACGCGCGCGAAGCCCTTGAAACCTTTGACCGTTGGCCGCAATGGATGTGGGCCAATGAAGAAATCGTCGCACTTGTCGAATGGCTCCGCGATTACAACGAGGGCCGGGAACCAGGCGACAAGGTGGGCTTCTATGGGATCGACGTATACGACATGGACCGCTCCATCGAAAAGGTTGTGGCCTATCTCGAAGACGAAGCCCCGCAACTCGCCGAGGAGGCCGCGACGGCCTACGCTTGCTTCGAGCCTTTCGAGGGCGATCCTCAGCGTTACGCGCAAGCCATCGCGTTGCGCGACGTTTCGTGCCAGGACGAAGCCGAGGCCGTGCTCACGTTACTCCGGGAACATGAAGCCGAGCTCGCCAACGGCAACGAGCATGCCTTCTTCGCGGCGAAACGCAACGCCCACGTCGTTCGCAACGCCGAACGCCATTACCGCGCCATGCTCATGGGCGGCGCGGCATCATGGAACACACGCGTCAATCACTTCTTCGAAACCGTCGAAGCGCTCATGGAGTACTACGGCGAGGATGCCAAGGGCATTGTCTGGGCGCACAACACGCACATCGGCGATGCGCGCGCAACCGAGATGGCGCGCGCCGGAAGAAGAAACATCGGCCAGTTGGTCCGCGAAACGCACGGCGAGGAGGCCGCCTTTCTCGTGGGATTCACCACGCACCGTGGCACGGTGCTGGCCGGCTCCGCGTGGGAAGCGCCGATGCAGACAATGGAAATCCCGCCCGCGATGCAAGACAGCTTGGAGGACTACCTGCACAGGACCAACCGCGAGAGCATGCTGCTGATGTTCGAGGACGCAGAGGAGTTGCCTTCTGTCTTTGAGGAACCCGTTGGCCACCGCGCCGTCGGCGTCGTCTACAACCCTGCGCAGGAGCATGGCAACTACGTGTCCACGGAAGCCGCCGCCCGTTACAACGCGTTGTTGTACTTCGAGGAGACCGAAGCGCTGACGCCATTGCACTAACGCGCGCCACGGTTGCGAAAAGGCGGCAACGTCTTGAACACAGCCGACGGGGCCCGTACACTGACGCGTCATGAACCTGTCAATTGGCGAGGCGCTCAGCCACTTCAATACCGCGCTGCAACGGTTTAGCGCGTCTGCAGAGGACACGCCCGGCCTCGAAGAAGCCCTCTTCGAAAACGGACGGACGTGGGTGGATCTGCTTACCTACAAGCTGCTGCCGCAGCTTGGGGGCGATGCGTGCCTTGTAGTGGCGGTCGCAGGCGGAACGAACACGGGTAAATCCGCCGTGTTTAACAGTTTGGTGGGCGCTTCCCTGAGCCCGGCCGTCGCAACCGCGGCGGCGACTCGTCACCCAGTTCTGGCGGCGAATGGGCGCCGCTCCCGCGAAGCGCTCGACGGCGTGCTCGTCTCGGGCTTTGAACCCGCGGCGCCCGGCGCGGCTAACGACATACTGACCGAAGGGGCCGGCCCCCAAGTATTATACGTGGCTGAAGCTGGCGGGCTGCCCGATAACCTCGTGTTTCTGGACACGCCCGACGTGGATTCCATCGAGCGTAGTCATTGGGATCTTGCCGAGCACATCCGCGCCGCGGGCGATGTGGTCTTGGCAGTCGTCACCGGCGAGAAGTATAAGGATGAGCGGGTCGTCGGCTTTTTCGAGCAGGCTGTTCAAGCTGGCCGGTTGGTGATTCCCGTTATGAACAAGGCTGATTCAGCCTACGACTACACCGTGGCGCGGCGCCAGCTCGATTCTTTTTGCGAGGATATCGGAGTCAACGGCCCGGCCGCCGTGGCGCCGCTTAATCCCGGGCGGGCGGATGCAAACACATTGCCTCTAACGCTTCTCGACGGCGGCTCACTGCGCGATCATCTTGAGAGTCTGGACGCCGCTGATGTAAAGCGCCGAGTCTACCACAGCACCATTGCGCGCTTTCTCGACGAAAGCGGCGCATTCCTCACGTGCGCGGACGCATTGGCGGAAAGATTGCGCGCGGCCCTTGACGAGGCGGCCCGCGATGTACGGGAATTGGCGGAGGAGTACCGGCCAGAGTTTCCGCAGGAGCGCTGCGGCTTGGTTCACGGATACTTGCAGCAGCGCCGTCAGCCATTGCGCCGCACCTTCGGCCAGCTCGGCGAGAGTCTGGCGCGCGCCCTCGCCCGGGGACGCCGCGTTCTGCGCGGAGCCCTGTTGCAAAGCGCCTCTACACAAGCCGCCAAGCTTTCCTTTGACGCCGCGCGAGAGGCCAACGCCCGCCAAGTGCGCGCGCTGACGTTTACGCTCATTCAGCGCTGGCAGCAGCGTTCCGCCACCATGCCGACCCCCTTGGACGGACGCTTGAACGAAGGGCTCGCCAGCCTCGACATGGACGCCATGGTTCCCCAAGTCGTGCGTGATGTATGCAACGAATCCGGCCAGGAGCAGTCGTTTCACGATCATGCTCGCGAGTATCTCGTGCGTTGGTGCGACGCCTACGCGCCCTTGCGTTGGATATGGAATGGATTCGATGGCGCCATGGCGGCGCTGCCGGTCTTTGCCGTGCTGCTCGCCGGCGGCCTTGGCGGTATCCTGCCGACGCTACTCTTCATCGTGGGATGGCCCGTCGCGCAACAAGTGGTCTTTCGCGCTCTGGAATACCGCTACGCTGACCGCCTGCTTGACTTTCAATCCCCTTGGCAAGAAGAGCAGCAGGAGACGCTCGTCAAGGCGTTGGAACAACACATTCAGACGCCCGTATGGAAAACGCTTACACGTATGAACGAGGTATTGGAAGGCGACGATCTGCGCGCCATGCACACGTGGCGGGAAACATGCCGCAACACCTAGTCGAAATAGTCCGCACGCTCGAAGATCTCTCCGAGTACCAGGGGCCCTGGAAGCCACTGGCCAGCCGGACCGGCCAACTGGCGGAGCGCGTCCGGGAAATCCGCAAGCGAATGGATTACCGGGACGAGCACCTCGTCATCACGCTGGTGGGCGGCTCGGGCGTGGGTAAATCGACCTTGCTGAACGCGATTGCAGGCGCGCCCCTGGCCGATACCTCGGAATTCCGACCTTGCACGGCTGTGCCCACCATCTACCATCCGCCCGGCGTGAACGTACCGTTCCCGGACTGGCGGCATTGCGTGGGCCACGTGCTCGAGCATCTCGTCATTATTGACACGCCGGACGCCGACACGATCGTGCGGCATCATCGGGATTTCGTCGAGAAGGCTTTGGCCGAATGCGACATTATCATGGTCTGCGGAAGTCCTGAGAAATACTTCGACCACGCCACCTGGTCGCTTCTTGAACCTTTTAGGACCCAACGGTTGCTGGTCTGCGTCGAAACCAAGGCTGACACCGCGCCATCGGTGCGGGCTCATTGGGAACAACGGCTCGCGGAAGAAGGGTTCCGGGTTGGCGGTTATTTCCGTGTAAACGCGCTGGCCGCGTATCAGCAGAATACCGAGGACACCAACAGCCGTGACCCGGACCCAGGGTTTCAGGCGCTTGAACGGTACTTACGGCAGGAGTTGACCCGGGAAAGTATTCGGCGGATCAAGGATTCAAACGCCGCCGGAGCGCTGCGGACCGCCGTGGATGGCTTGTACTCACAACTCATGTCCCGCAAGGAATCGCTCAGCCATGGAATGCGTCACTTGAAGCAATACGAGCAGGAGCTCATGACTGAGGCCGGGCGAATCATTCGGCAAGGCCTGTTCACCGAGCCTCATTTGTGGCGATTGGCTTTCGGGCGCGAGGTCAGCATGCGCGCCAAGGGGGTGTCGGGAACGGTCTTCCGCGTACTTGAGGCGCTACGCTCGTTGCCCGCCCGCCTCAATGCGTGGCGGACGCCCGCCGGCCGGCGCGCCATGGTCCATCGCGCCGCGGACCTGCTGCAGGACCGGGATCTGTTCTCAAACGATCTTGGCTTGATGGCCGGCGCCCTCGAAGACCCCTACCGCCGGCAACAACAAGCCCTTCACGTCGCCATGCGGCAGGCCGGCTTTGATACCCCGCAGGCGGGCGCGGGCTACCACGCGTTCAGCAAAGGACTCGATGAGCAATTGGCCCGCGTGCTCCGCGGCCCCGCGCGAGAGCGCCTGCGGCGGTTTGCGGCGCGCTTCACCAGCTGGCCAGTAACCACCCTTGTCGAGGGGCCGCTTTGGGTTTTTGCTGGTTACTGCGGGTGGGTGATCCTCGCCAGCTTCTTCCGGGGCGAACTCATGAGTACTGCCCAATTCCTTCACATGGCAGCCGTAGGCGCGATTATCGTGGCGGCCCAGGTGACCGTTATCACTGCCGGCGTGTACGTCGGCGCGGCCTTAAGCCGAACGGCCGCCGCCCGCGAAGCCCGCGACCAACTCGCCAATGGCCGCACCGCCTTCGCGGAAGAACGCGAACACCTTGAAACCAGCCGTGAGCACTTGGCTAAGATTGAAGAGCTGCACTCACTCGTTCACAAGCGCTAATCACCGGTTCGGCCCCATCTCCATCCCAGTCACGCCGCATCTCGACCGCACCTACCTCATCTTTCGCCTTAATATTATGGAGTACTGAAAAAAGATCGTCCGAGTTGCAACGGAGCATGGGGGACGTGGATATAATATTTAAAGAGATGTCCAGGCACGCGCTTAACTGACGGTAGGAGGTGAAACTTGCGCACATTTCGTATACAGGCCATGCGCGGTGGTAGAACGCTCCAAAGGCGACGCCAGACGCTCGCCAAAGGGTTCACCTGTGCTTTGCTGATGCTTGCTCTATGCATTGGTTGCGCTACAGGGCCCACGGACAGCCGCGCGTTTTCACCGGAATGGGCTGAACAGATGGGCGCGCGCCCCGCGGCTCCCCGCGAAGAGACCAACGACAACGACAACGAAGTACTGATTGGGGATGAAGAGGGTATGCGTATCGAACTGGATGAACGTGGCCGCCCTCAAGTACGCACGGGGGAAAACAGCGGTCTGGAGGCGGACGTTGATGTTCGTGGCGGACGCCCAGGCGGCGGCGTCGGCTACAGGTGGGAGTGGTAAAGCTGTTCACTTCTAGCCGTACGACTTATTGGCGCCTTCAATGCGTGACCACGCTCTTCCCTAACCTACAGCAACGCGCTGAGCCCACTTGCATGCAGTTGGGCTCAGCGCGTTTGTGAAACCGTATCCCTCTAAAGGACGCATTGTCGACGACAGCCTGGAGCACGTAGAGAGCGTTTGATCCGCATCCGCAGCGAGAACAAAGCGCCCGCGCCACGGACCCAGACTTCTGCAGCATGACCGCGCGCCCGTCCGCGCCTCCCAGCGCCCCAATCATCGCGTCCTGAAAGGCGCGGAACCGCCCCTATGGTTGCTACAGCGGCGCGGGCGCCGTCTCTTATTCGATAGGCGTGTCGTCTTGCGTCCAGACAGTCAGATTATCCAGCGAACGCTCGTCGTACTTCCGAGGAAACAGGTACTTGCCTAACAAGTATCCCACCACAAACATCAGCGCATGGCTGAGGAAGCCCGCATAATAGCCATGAATCGGCGATTGCACCGCTTCGGGTATCCAATCCAGTTGAGTAAGCGACATCCAGGCGGCAAACAGAAGCGTGAACCCGATGCCGAACAGCATGGATCGATCGTCGCCCAGTGTGGTAAAGAACCCCAACAGATAGACGCCTAGCAGCCCCCCGGCCGTGAGCGAAGTAATCAGGGTGGTGGTGTCTAGCAGCGTGGTTTCATCAAGCGCGTACAACAGCGCAGCGCCCACAACCATGGTCAGGCCAAGGATCCCACTGACAATCTTGGCCACGACGACGTAATGCCGGTCCGTCTTGCCCGGCGCAAGGTGACGCGCATAGATGTCCGAGTGCATCACCGAGGAAAACGCATTGATGCTCGACGACAGACTGGACATGGCCGCGGCCATTACGGCCGCGAGGATGATGCCGGTTACGCCGGCGGGAATCTGCGTGATCACGAAGTACGGAAGGATCTCCTCGGGGCGCGTGCCCGCCGCGCCCTCAAGCACGGCCATGGCGTGTTCCGATTCGTAGACGTAGTTGTAAAACACGTAGAGTGCCGTGCCCAAGAACATGAACAGCGCCCAGGTCGGCAGGCTGAACAGGCAGTTCACCCACATCGCTATCTTGGCGTCGCGCGCGCTTCGAGAAGCCACGTAACGCTGGATGATTTGTTGCTGCGAACTAAACTCCCATAACCAGTGACCCAGGCCCATCACAAAAATGAGCGTGACCGTCTTTTGCGTCAGATCGGGGGTCCAAGGAATAGACACGAGCTCGCCTGTCTCGGGGTCCAGGTCAGCCATGGCCAGTTTGCCATCTGCGATGGCGGTCGAGATGATCTCCGGAAGACCGCCGGGCACGGCCATCACGATAAACACCAGGCACAATAGGCCGCCGCCAAACAAGACCATCGCCTGGATGAAGTCCGTCCAAACCACCGCGCGGATGCCGCCCAGCACCGTGTAGCAGGAGGTGATTACGCCCGCCGCGACAATGCTGATGTAAGGGTTCAAGCCGGTTACGGTATACAGAATCACTGAAATCAAGTAGAGAACGATACTGACGCGCAGCACCTGGCTCACCAGAAAGGCGCAGGCCGCGTATACGCGCGTCGCGGGCCCAAACCGCATTTCAAGATACTGGTACGCAGAAGTAATCATGCCGCGGCGGAAAAAGGGCAGAAAGACCAGGATGGCGAAAATCACGGCGAACGGTTGCGCCAAGTTCGGGGTCATTCGGTACCACGCCGTCCGAAACGCGTCGGCGGGATAGGCCACGAACGTGATCGAACTGATCGACGTGGCGAACAGCGAGAATCCGATAAGCCAGCCGGGAAACTGCCGGTCGCCGAAAAAGTAGCCTTCCGTTGTGCGGGCTCTCTTGGCAAACCACGGTCCAAGCGAGGCCATGACCCCAAAGTATACGATCAACGCAATGTAGTCTATAATGCCGAATGCATCCACGATAACACCTCGATCCTGTGATTTCCGCCGCTATTCTTCACCGAATTCCCATGGCATTCGTTTCGTACGCGGCAATGTATTCGCTTCAACTTATCCCTTAAGACAGCTATAAAAAAGACAGCTATAAAAAAACCACGAGACACAGCCTTGCTTGGGCAGCCAAGCCACCCAATCACCCGATACCGCCCGGCCATCTCGGCGCGTGCGCTGGGGAAGGTTAATCCTTCCTCTTTACTGCTGGTTTCCCTCTGATTCCGTGGGCTTCTTGCCGTTATGCAGGACAGTCACCAAAAAACCGACCAGCAGAATCGTCGCCGTTCCGATGACAATCGTGAGATTGCTATGCAACGGATTACGGATGGCCTCAGGGGTTGCGTCGCCCAGTATTCCGGGCAGACTCAACCACGCAATCATCAGCACCCCCGCCACGACGCCGGCGATGGCGCCCGGATTCTTGGCGCGGCGCGAGATCATGCCGAGTAGAAACAGACCAAGCATGCCACCCGCGAATATGCCCTGGATATCCCACCAGGTGTCTAGTACGCCCTCGGCCCGGATCATGGCAATACCGACGATCGTACCCAGAATACCGCAGACAAGGGTGCTGCCGTACAGGAAGCGCATCGCCTGACGATCCGTACTGGTAGGATTGAAATACCGTCTGTAGAAGTCAGTCATGAGAATCGTAGCCGATGAGTTCAGGCTCGTAGACACCGTGCTCATGGCCGCCGCGAAGATGGCCGCAATGAGAAGCCCTGTCACGCCGACAGGCAGTTGCGACACAATGTAAAACGGAAATACGTAGTCGCCGGTGCCGTCCTCGATACGCTGAACGATCTCGGGCGGAAGCGCGTCAGGATGCGCGGTGTAGTATGCGAAAAGCGAAGTGCCGATGAAGAAGAACAGCGCCGAGACGGGAATGTAAAGTAACGCGCCGAGCCAAAGGCTCTTTGTCGCCTCCGAATCGGAGCGCGAGGCGGCATAACGCTGGACGTAGTTCTGATCGATCCCGAAGTTGTTTAGATTGATGAAGATGCCGTATACAAGCACAATCCAGAACGTGGCCGTTGTGAACTCGAACGGGTCAAAGCTGCCGAGACTGAACTTGTTGTGCTCGTTGGCGATCTCGAAAATCTGGCCCGCGCCCTCGGGCATGTTAAACAGCATGAGCAGCACGCAGAGCAACGCTCCGCCCATAAGCACAACCGCTTGGATGGCGTCCGCCCAGATAACTCCGATGATGCCGCCGAACAGGCTGTAAATGATGACGGAGATGCCAGTAATAATCACAATCAGCGGTACGGACCAGCCCAGCAGTGCATGCAACGGCAGGGCCATAAGAAACATCACCGAGCCCATCCGCCCGACCTGCATAAGCAGGTAGCAGGCGTCCATATACAAGCGCGCCCATGGGCCGAACCGCGTTTCTATGTGGTGATATGCCGATACTTCTCTGCGCGCCCGGTAGTACGGCACAAAGTACTTCACCGCGATGAACCCGGCAATGGGCAACGACAAGCTGAATACGAACTGGTTCCAGTTGCGCATATAGGCTGCGCCGGGAAGCGCCAGGAAACTGATGCTGCTGAGGAAGGTCGCCATGATCGACAGGCCAACAACAATGCCGCTCAGCGAGCGGCCCGCCGCCGTGTACCCCTCGGTATCCCGGCTCTTGCCCGTATAGTAGAAATAGGCGCCGATGCCCATCGTGCCGACGAAATACGCCACCAGCACAATCAGGTCTATCCAGGTCCAGTGTCCTTCCATCATTGCTTCCTTTGTCTATATCATTATCATTATCAGCGCGCAGGATGCGCAACCCACCCCGCTGTGCGGGACGCTACTTCGAGTTCCACTGGGCCGATGACAATAGGCCAATAATCCGGGGTTGGGCGAAACCGCCTCTGCTATGCGCGCCAAGGCGCTCACGGCGCACCGCACGCTGTAACACTCGCGGCGTAATGGCCCCCTATCCAGCAAGATACACAAAACCGGCCGGAATCCCTTGCGCCTTCCGATTGCCGTAACTTCTAGCAGCGTTCGTGTGTATATGTCAAGCAAAGAGTTTCTGGCTCTTGCTCCATCATCCGCATAGGTTTTCGCGCGCCGGCCATTCATTCGCAGGCCCAATGCGCCCGTTAAGCCTTCTTCCTGCTGACCTGGATCCCCCAGTTAACGTCAGGGCTACCAAACCGCTCCTTGTGATTTGCGTAGGGAACGCTGATTAGCCGACGATGCAGGGAGAATCGAACCGCCTGAACCTGCTACACTTATGAATGGCGGAAATACAAGCGCCGCGGCATAACGGCGCGGCGCCGGTTGGCGCCATGACTGAAGCGCTGTGTACGCCGGTCTCATCAAACCAAGTCGGTTTTACGAAGGAATTGCCTGCTTTATGGCGCGGCTTCTAATCGAACAGCCGGGTACTTCACCCATCGCAATGCCGGTCACAGGCGAAGAACTGCGTCTGGGCCGAGCCGAAGACAATGATGTGGTGCTGGTGGCTGACGAGGTCTCGCGGCACCACGCCCGCTTGCGCCAGCATGATGACGGCTATCTCCTCATTGACATGAACAGCCTCAACGGCACCTACGTGAACCGGCAACGCATTGTGCAGCGCATGTTGTCTCACAATGACGAAATCTGGTTGGGAGGGCAATGCCGGCTCATCTTTCAGATTGACTTCGAGACGGCGCGCCGTCATCACGACTCCAAGGACAGCGACTCGAGCTTGCGCGAGGATCTTGAACGCATCCGCGCCCGTATTGACGAAGCAGGCAACCATCTCAGCCTGATCGGTTCAGGGGACGAGGATACCCCTCCCCGCGAGGAGCAGGCCGACCTCGAAGCGATGGGACAAGCGTACCGGCGCCTGGCGGCGTTGTACGAAGCGAGCAAGCTGATCGCTTCAGATTTCGATCTCTCTAAGCGGCTCGCTGCAGTGCTTGACACCGCGCTCGAGGTAATGCACGCAGATCGCGGTTTCTTGATGTTGCAGGACGAACGCAGCGGCGGACTGCAGGTGCAGGTGGCCCGGGAGATGGGCCGGGAGCTGCAAGCTAGTTCGCCGAGTATGAGTATTGCGGGCAAAGCCGCCACCACGGGTGAGCCGGTGCTCATGGCCGACGCTTTCGGCGACCACGAGTTCGCCGGGCGAGATAGCATCGTACGCGAGCAGATCACCAGCGCTATGGCGGCGCCGCTACGCGTGGATGACCGCACGCTCGGTTCGATTTATGTGGACACCCGCCGGGTCGGTCTGCAATTCAGCGAAGCGGACATCGAATTGTTCGCAACCTTGGCGGCGCAACTCGCGATGGCCATTGAAAACGTACGGCTTTATAAGGATGCCGTCGAAAGCGAGAAGAAACGGGCCAACCTCGGGCGCTTCCTCTCACCGGCAATCGTTGAGGCGGTGATGAACAGTGAAGACGCGCTCAAACTGGGCGGAGAAAAGCGCACGGTCAGCACGCTCTTCTGCGACGTTCGCGGCTTCACCCGCATCGCCGAGCGGCTGGCCCCAGCCACGCTCGTCGACATGTTGAATGAACACTTTACCGCTATGACGGGCATCATCTTTCATGAGCAAGGCACACTGGACAAATTCATCGGTGACGAAATCATGGCCGTCTTCGGCGCGCCGTTCGGCGCCGAGGAAGACCCGTTGCGCGCCGTACGCGCCGCCATGGCGATTCTTGCCGAGAATGCGCGGCTTAATCAACGGCGCGCGCAGGCGGATAAACCGCTCTTCAGCGTAGGCATAGGCATTGCTACCGGCGAGGTGATCGCCGGCTACGTGGGCGCGCCCGAGCGCATGGAGTTTACCGTCGTAGGCGACCGGGTAAACACAGCGCGCAGGCTCTGCGGCCTGGCTGACAGCGGCCAGCTTGTGATCGACGAAGATACGTACAACGCCGTACGGCATCACGTTGATGTACGCCCCATTGGCACTTGCATCTTGAAGGGGAAAGAGGAGGCCGTACACGCATTCCAAGTACTGGGGCTCCGATCCAGAGCCTACGCTTCATCCGGCCCCGACAGGCCCGCCGCCAGACCGTCCTAACAACAGCGCAGCACCTACAAACGCGTCTTCCCAGCAAATTGACGCGCTGACTCCGGTTTGGCAAGCTTTCGTATGGTTTGGTAGGATTCGGCAACATAGACAGTTTGGCAAGGAGCAATTGTATGCGTGTTGTCCGGGTGGGCGACCTTAAACCAGGCGCAGTAGTAGGACGGGCCCTTATGGATGATAAGGGCCAGATTCTTTTGCAGCGGGGCGTGGCGTTAACCGCCGAATACATCCAGGCGCTACGCGGCCGTGGGTATACGAAGCTTTTTGTTGCGGATCCCGATCCCGGCGTAGAAGTGGAGCCCGAGGAAGACCTTTCACCGGCTACGCGGGCCAAGGCGATGAACGCGCTCAAGACCAGTTTCGAGGAAATCGAACGTGATTTAGGCACCCTCCGGCGGCAGTCCTACGAGCATCTGCTCAAAGCCTGTAACTCAGACCACGCCCGTGTATTGGTCAGTGAAAAAGGTCCGCTTGCGGCCATCCAAAGCGTGATCGACAGTGTTTTGAACGAAATCCTCACTCAAAGCACGCTGGCCGGGCTTACGTCCATCAAATCCGCCGACGCTGAGCTCTATGAGCATTCCATCGACGTATGCGTGGTGGGCGTCATGATTGGGCGCGCATGCGGGCTCGATAATGCGCGCGTGCGCCAGTTGGCCACGGGCTGTTTGCTCCACGATATCGGGATGATGTTCGTGGATCCAGCGGCAGATCGCGTTACGCAAATCAAGCAGCATACCCGCCTGGGCTATGAACTCCTCAAGAACAATGAAGATCCCGATATCATGGCGCCGCACGTGGCTTATGAGCACCACGAACGCCAGGATGGACGCGGCTTGCCCCGCGGCACTGTCGGAAGTAACACGCTCCAGCGCAATCGCAGCCTGTCCCCGCCTATCCCCACCCTCATCGGCGAGATCGCTGCAGTTGCCGACATCTACGATATGTTGCTTTCCGGCGCAGGGTCTCATCCCGCCATGACGCCGGACACCGCGTTGCAAGCCATTCACAAGGCGGCGGGGGCCCACCTCAACCGCGCCGTAGTCGAAGCTCTCATGCGAGTGGTTCCAGTCTACCCGCTGGGCATGGAAGTGATTGTTCGAAGCGAACAGCTCCACAACTACTCGGGCATTGTCACCGCGGTGAATCCGGACAAGCTCGATCGGCCTCGAATCACTCTAGTGCGCAATAATGCCGGCAGAGCTATCGAACCCACCGAGATCGATCTGATGGAAAAGCCCGAGATGCACATCCGCTGCAGAGGTCTTTGACGCCGCTCATTCGGTGCTCAAACTAGGGGTCGCCTGCGCTTTCCAAAACACCGCCGAGGCAGGCCTTGCAATGGGCGTCCGTGGGCCCCGCTCGAAGCGCATTTGACAGAGAGCCTGCGAACATTTCACGATACCAGAATGCATTTATCGCCCCGAAGTCCCTGGTTTCTTGGGAAAACCAGGGGTTATGGCGCAAGATTTTCGGGGAGCAAATGCTGAAATCACGCAAACTGCCGTGCTCTTACGGGCTTTCTGCAGTTTTGGCGCGAAACGCTCGTTGATGTACACGTATCTTCGTGGTACAAGTAGCGAGACGGCATAGATGGTATTGCCCGAGTACAAATAGGGAGTGATGTGAATGCATTATCTGTGTTTCGATTGTGCGCTCTCAATGGCGGAAGGCGAGATAGACGCGCCTGAAGAAATTCCGGAGCTGTTTGAGGGAACCTGTCCAGTCTGTGGCGAGATCGGTCCGGATGACACCGAAGAGGTAACCGAGGAAACTTCGTGCGCTGCAGGCGGGGACTCGTGAAGTTCTGAATCCGGCGCAGTTTTGCGCGGTCTTGCTGAACGCCGTATCATCACGAGCGGCGAGACGCGTGGACACATGGCGCCGAAGGAGTTCAAGGCAATGAGACGAATTGGCGCGCTACTTATGATTGTGCTCTTGGCCGGCGCGGCTATGGTCACGAGCGGCTGTAACACGATGCGGGGCGTCGGGCAAGACGTTAGCTCCGTGGGCCGATATGTCACCAACTCGTTCCGCTGACCACGCCTCCGGCGAATATAACTGAGCCCGCCCGCAGTGCATGAGTGCATGACCTGCGGGCGGGCGCTTTTGAATAACAACCTACCCCCTACGAATCACCGCTGCTCTTCTGTTACCTTCGCCGGAAACGTGCTGCGCAGTTTATCGATCTTTGGCAACGCATGGGATTGCACATAGGGGTGAGCGGGGTTCTGGAGCACGAAGTTCTGGTGATAATCCTCGGCGGGATAAAAGGCGTCCAATGGCTCGAGGGTGGTCACGATAGGCTGGCG
>PUMX01000008.1 GCA_003552485.1 Candidatus Hydrogenedentota bacterium | reverse complement strand
CGGAAGGTGTTCGCCCACCTGTTTTCCGGTTTCTGGGAGGATATTGGGACCGTACGTTCGTACTACGAAGTCAGCATGCGGTTGGTTGGGGCCAATCCGCCGTTCGAGTTTCACGATCCCCGGCACGTTATCTACACTCGGCCCCGCTATCTTCCAGGCTCGCGAGTCCGTGACATCAACGTCAAGTCTTGTATCATTTGCGAGGGATGCCGGCTGGCGGATTCCACTATCAGTAATTCAATCGTGGGGATTCGCGCTGTCTTGCAGCAGGGCGCCGAACTCGATCGCAGCATTCTGATGGGCGCGGACTACTACGACGAGGAAACCAAAGGGGGGGGTATTCCCATTGGTATCGGAAAGAACTCGAAGATCTCTGGCGCCATCGTGGATAAAAACGCTCGTATTGGCAAGAACGTCGTGATTCGTGGCTCGCGCCGCATGCGCGACAAGAAGGGCCCGGGTTTTGTGGTGCGTGACGGTATCGTGGTCATACTCAAGAACGCGGTGATTCCCGACGGTACGGAAATCGCGTAGGGATATCTTGCGGCGGCCAGGTCGGCGTGTTATGAGGTGGCGCGGTATATCATGCGCACAGCGATAACCAGCAGAAGCAAGCCCATCGTGATGCGACGGCGCCGCAGCGTCAGATGCTTGTTCACCCACCGCCCGGCTGGACCGCCAACAAGAGAGCCGACGAGAATCAGCGGCGCCAGCGCGATGTTAACTTGACCAATTGTCCCCGGTAAGGCGGATTGTTGTTCGGCAGGCAAATGAGCGAGCGTAGCGGCGATGCAGGTGGGAATCATGACCATGTTGCTTACGGCCACAATCCGGTTGTTTGGCGCCAAGTGGGCGAGCAACACGAGGGGCACCATGATGCCGCCGCCGCCAACGCCGGTCGCGCCGCTGATAACACCGGTTAGCAGCCCGATGGCGAGTGTCAACAAAGTGTTTTCCTTGATGGGCATGTCATCGTGTTGTTGGCCCCGCACAAATATGATGCGCAGCCCCATCAGAATGACAAAGGCCACAAAAAACCACGTAACCGTCTCCTCAGGTAGAACGCTTACACCCCACGCGCTTAAGTAACTGCCCGCGACGGCGCCTCCGCTCAGCAGAGCCGCCAGGCGCCACTCAGGCGGAACGCCGTGGCGCTGCGCGTTTAACCGCCACGTGTTGATCAGCGCCACGAAGATAATGATGAATAGACTCGAGCCCCGGGCGGTATGCACATCCATGCCCGGAACAAACTCGAGAAACGCCGGCACCATGAGCAAACCGCCGCCTATGCCCAGGCCATTGCTAATGAGACCGACAGCGATGCCGAGAATGAGTAGTTGAACGACTAATGCGAGTGTAAACGTTTCCATTGTGTCTCGTACGAGGTTTGGTTGAAGATGACAATGAGATGTTGGTTTTCCGGCCGGATTCGCGGCCGCTGTGCGTGCGAAACACGCGCCCGGGGCGGCGCAACTGCGCAGTGTAGCGACGGTAGCGGCCGGATGTCGGCGCTACACGGGGGCTAACCTGGCTGAAAGTCCTTCAGCGTGACAAGGACAACTTCGACTGTAAGCGCCCAGCGTGCAAGTATAGCGTTCAAAGAGGCGAAATCCAAAATCCCCGGTTTAAGCCGCGTAGGGCGCCCTGTCCGTTTCTTCCATTCCGCGCCGTCAACGTGGCAGAATACATTTCAGCTTACTTAGTTTTGTGCGAATGGCGTTGGGCGGCCCGTCCGCCTCTTGAAGCCGAGCGCCTGGTGGATATGGCCGGCGTAACGGCGAAGGGACGTTATCCATCGGATACCCACCCCGAAGAAGTTCTTCGGCGCCCTCCAAAGAATGCATGGGCGTGCGCGATACTGCCAGAGTCAAGGAATAGGCCGACGCCAATAGCCTCGAATGATCGTTTCTTGCGCCGGGACCCAGTTTGTTTCCGGGCCAATTATTCTGGAGTTTCTATGAGTACGATACAGGTTGAATTGCCGGACGGTTCAAAGAAGCCGTTGCCTGAAGGCGGGACCGCGGAAGATCTCGTGAAGGAGATCGGGCCGCGATTGGCCAAGGCGGCCACTGGCGCGCGGATCAATGGTGAGGTGGCCAGCCTTATGACGCCGCTTAACGACGGCGACAAAGTCGAGATCCTCACCTTCGAGGACGCTGACGGCCAGTACGTCTTCCACCATAGCGCCGCGCATCTCATGGCGTCCGCCATTAAGCGCATCCGGCCGGATGTAAAGCTCGCCATAGGTCCTCCGATCGAGGACGGGTTCTATTACGACATAGACGCCGATCCACCGTTATCCGAAGAGGATTTCGCGCAGATCGAAGAGGAAATGGCGAAGATCGTTAAAGAGGATCAACGCTTCGAGCGCATCGATGCCTCAAAGGACGAGGCGCTGCGTTTCTTCGGCGAGCAGGACGAGGTGTACAAGACCGAGCTGATCGATGAACTTGAAGATGGCGCGATTACCTACTACAAGCACGGTGAATTCATCGACCTTTGTCGCGGCCCGCATCTGCCTTCTACGGGCCGGATCAAAGCGTTCAAGCTCCTGAACCTCGCCGGCGCGTATTGGCGCGGCGACGAGAAGCGGCCCATGCTACAGCGGGTGTACGGCACGGCGTTCCCCGACAAAAAGGCGTTGGAGGAACACCTGAAGCGCCTCGAAGAAGCCGAGAAACGCGATCACCGCCGACTGGGCAAGCAACTCGACCTGTATAGCTTCCACGGCGAAGGGCCTGGGTTCCCGTTCTTCCATCCCAAAGGCATGATCGTGCTCAACGAGCTGCTGGATTATTGGCGTGAGGAACATCGCAAAGAGGCCTATGGCGAAATCCGCACGCCTATCATGCTGGACCGCTCCCTGTGGGAGCGTTCCGGGCATTGGGACCACTACCGTGAGAACATGTACTTCAGCCAGATCGACGAGCGTGACGTAGCTGTGAAGCCCATGAATTGTCCTGGCGCGATGCTGGTGTATAAGACCGGCATGCGCAGCTACCGTGATTTACCGCTGCGCCTGGCTGAGTTGGGTACGGTGCATCGCCATGAGAAGTCCGGCGTGTTGCACGGACTGACGCGCGTACGCATGTTCACCCAAGACGACGCGCATATCTACTTGACCATCGATCAGATTCAGGACGAGGTCATTACGCTCATTAACTTCGTCGATCGCATGTACTCGGTCTTCGGCCTCGAATACACCGTCGAGTTAAGCACGCGGCCGGAGAAATCCATCGGCAGCGACGAAGCCTGGGAGACGGCGACCGAAAGCTTGCGCCAGGCGCTGGATAGAAAAGGATTGCCCTACAAGATCAACGAAGGCGATGGCGCTTTCTATGGCCCCAAGATTGACTTCCACATCCGCGACAGCCTCAAGCGCTCCTGGCAGTGCGCGACGATTCAGTTGGATTTTGCGATGCCCGAGAAGTTCGACCTCGAATACACGGGCCCCGATGGCGAGCGCCACCGGCCGGTTATCATTCACCGCGTGATCTACGGCGCCATCGAGCGGTTCTTTGGCATACTCGTCGAGCATTTCGCCGGCGCCTTCCCTGTGTGGCTCGCGCCCGTGCAGGTAATGATCGTTCCCGTGGGCGAGAGCTTCAACGAGTACGCGAAACAGATTCGCGATACGTTGTTCGGCCAAGGGGTGCGCGTCGAGGCGGATCTGCGCGACGATACCATGAAGTACAAGATCCGCGACGCGCAGACCCAGAAGATCCCGTATATGCTCGTTGTCGGTGAACGCGAACAGAACAGCAACGCCGTCGCTGTGCGCCATCGCAAGCTCGGCGACCTCGGGGCCATGCCATTCTCCGCCTTCGCCGAGCGGCTACATCAAGAAATTCGAGACAAAGCCTTGGACCCTGCGCCTGAGGAAACGAACGCCAAAGAGAGTCAGGCGGCTAACTGAGCAGGCGGAAATGCGTTTTCTCATGGGGAGCAGGCATTTTGGAATGCGGCGGCAAACCGGCGCACTCGATAATGGCGGAGTTGTTGAGCGACATATGTTGTTATCCCGGGTTTCTGTCTGCGTAATGCCGGGTAATCCAACTGCGAGGAGATGAGAAGCATGCAACTCAACCGGCGGGACTTCATGAAACGGGCGAGCGCTGGCGCTGCGGGCGTAATGGCGGCGTCGATGACGGCGGGCCGCGCGTCAGCCAGCAACGATAAACCGAACATCCTGTGGCTCACGGCTGAGGATATCGGGCCGCATCTCGGGTGTTACGGGGATTCGTACGCGCACTCGCCCCATATCGACGCGTTAGCCGAACGGGCGTTTCGGTATGATTTGGTCTGGTCGGATGCGCCCGTGTGTTCGCCTGCGCGGACGGCGCTCATCACGGGCGTGTACCCGACAACTCTCGGGGCGCACAACCACCGCAGCATGGTCGGGCTGCCAGAGCATATGCGCCTATATCCCGAATTCCTTCGGGAGCAGGGCTACTATTGCACGAATAACGCCAAGGAAGACTATAACGTACACCAGCGGCAGCCAGTTTGGGATGAGTCCTCCGTCGACGCGCATTACCGAAACCGCGATGAGGGGCAACCATTCTTCGCGGTATTCAATACGCATGAAAGTCACGGGGGCGAGATCAAGAACCGGACCGAGTTGCCTTATCACGATCCGGCCGAAGCGCCGATACCCGCACATCATCCTACTACGCCGGCGTTCCAGCGCGACTGGGCCCAGTATTATCACAACATCAGCCTGATGGACGAATGGGTTGGCGAGAAGCTCGCGGAACTTGAAGAGGCGGGACTCGCCGAAGACACCATCGTCTTCTTCTACAGCGACCATGGCGGCGGCATGCCCCGGCACAAGCAACTGGCGTACAACAGCGGGCTCCATGTGCCGCTATTGATCTACGTGCCCGAGAAATACCGGCATCTCGCGCCGGCCGAATATGAGCCGGGCGGGTCGACGGATCGGCCGGTCGGTTTCGTCGATATGGCGCCGACGCTGCTTAGTCTTCTTGGTCTTGAACCGCCGGACTGGATGCAGGGCCGGGCGTTCATGGGCCCGCACGAAGCGGCCCCGCGCGAGTACTTGTTTGGGTTTCGCGGGCGCATGGATGAGCGGCAGGACATGGTCCGCTCGGTTCGGAACAAGCGGTATATCTACATCCGCAATTACATGCCCCATCTCAAACACGGCCATTTCAGCAAGTATATGTACGGTCTCGAATCCACGCGGGAGTGGCGGCGGCGTTACGAAGCCGGGCTGCTCGAATCGCCCCCCGCAAAGGTGTGGGAGCCTAAACCGCCGGAAGAGCTGTATGACCTCGAAGACGATCCCGATGAAGTGAACAACCTCATCGACTCGCCGGACCAACAAGCCGTTGCGCAAGAGCTGCGGGAAGTCTTGCGAGAGCACATGCTGACCACGCGCGACGCGGCGTTCCTGCCCGAAAGCGAGATGCACCGGCGCGCAAAGGGGACCACCACGCCGGCATGGGAAACAGAGAGCGGCGCTACCATCTACGAAATGGCGCAGGATCCCGAACAGTATCCCTTGGAGCGCATTCTTGGTATGGCCGAGCGGGCGGCCAGCCGCTCCGAAGACGCGCTGCCGGAGTTGCGCGCCGCGTTCGATGAGCCGGATCCGGCCATCCGCTACTGGGCGGCGCTGGGGATTCTTGTCCGCGGCGCGGCCGGTTTTGAAGCGGCGGAAGCAGCAATCAGCGAAGCTGCCGGTGACGATAGTCTGAGCGTACGTGTGCCCGCGCTGGAGGCTATTAGCCGGTATGCAGTGCAGGCGGACGCTGATGCGGCGGTGGACGCGCTGGGCGAATTGGCGCGTCCGGCCGAGAACGGCGCCTATCTGGCGATGGAAGCGTTAACGGTCATCGAGGCCCTCGGCTGGATTGCTCAACGCCTTGACCCCCTGCTCAGCGACATGGAGCCCGAGGATCCCGATGCGCCCTGGCGCGGCGCCAACGAGTTCGTTGCGCGCCTGTTGCCGGGCTACGTGCATCCCGGATGGCCCTGACGCTGGGCGCAAGCGTACGCGTTTCCATAAAGCTCGCGTGATGATGACAGGCGGCGAGGCTCCGTGTCGCCGTATGCCGGGCAACTCATCCATGCCCGTAAGATACCGGCGGTGCGCAGTCCAGCCCTTACCGGCAAGACACTAGCGTGGTTTGGTGATAGGGCTTCTTTGCCCTCTTGCGCCAGAACTCGGCGAGCGGTAGAGTTATAGACAGGGAACGTTCATGCGCTCAAAGAGGTAAATCATCATGGCGAAGACAACCGAGATCCTCCCCGAGACCATCGAGCATATGCGCGCCCAGTTGCCCGCCGAGGTTGCCCGGCTCGACGTTGAGACGGGTCACGACTCGGAAGGGGAGCATGCGGCTTGGGTTTGGATTGTAATGCGTGCCGAGGCCCCTGAAGAAGCGTGGGCTTGGGAAAACCGGGAGAGAATGCGCGATAAAGTTCGGCAAATGGTTAAGGATTTGGATCTGTTTGAGTGGGTCTACGTCCGCTTCCGCGGCGAAGATGAAGACCCTACGCCGCCAGTATGGTAGGAGAGGATTGTGACTTACTCATCCGATCTACTTGCTCAAGCGCGGATCCTGGCGAAGCTTGAGCCGAAACGGCCACGCCAAGCCAGTTTACGAAGGGCAGTATCCACCTCTTACTATGCCTTATTTCATTGTCTGACTGCGGATGCCGCCAAGTTTATGCTGTCCGGTAATAGAGTCCATCCGTTGCGCATCTCTTTCAGACGAGCATTTGCACACGGAACGATGCGAAAAGCCTGCAATGCGTTCGCCCGAGGCTCGCCGCCAGCCATTCTGCATGAGGCCGTGAAGCACCAGCCGATTCCCACAAGCCTGTGCAAGGTTGCGGAAGCGTTCGTGGATCTTCAAGGTATTCGGCACGAGGCCGACTACGACATGGCCCGATCGTTCACACGCCAGGAAGTGTTGGATATGATTGACTTGGCTGAACAAGCCCTGTCTTCATGGAAGAGCCTACGAAGCACTCTTGAAGGGCAGACATTCTTGGTAGGCCTCTTGCTGTACGACAAGATTGCCGGACGTTGAACAAATTGCGGCGAGCAAGGCGTCTGTCATTCCGTGCTGACCGTTTCTTCGCCTTCGAAAGCGGAGACGAGGGCGTGCCAGGCGAGGGTGGCGCACTTGATGCGGACGGGGTATTCGCGGACGCCCGCGAGGACGACTAGCTTGCCGAGGTTCTTCTCGTCGAGGGGATCGTCGGGGTTAGAGGTCACCATGTTGTGCAATGTATGAAAGATGGCTTCGGCCTCCTCGCGGCTCTTGCCCTTGATGAGCGTAGTCATCAGCGATGCCGAAGCCTTCGATATGGCGCAACCGCTTCCCGTGAAACTTACGTCGCTTACGGTATCGCCGTCGAGCTTCAGATATACGGTGAAATGGTCGCCGCACAGCGGGTTGTAGCCTTCAATGGCGTGGTCCGCATCTTCCATTTCGCGGAAGTTACGCGGCTTCTTGTTGTGTTCGAGAATCATCTGCTCATAAAGTGCGCGATTCCCCCCGGCCCCTGTCATTACGCGAATACCTCCCGCGCTTTCCGCAACGCGTCCGCCAGCCGGTCGAACTCTTCCTTGGTGTTGTAGAACGCGAGCGAGGCGCGCGAGGTGGCCGCCACGCCGAACCGCTTCATCGTTGGCTGCGCGCAGTGATGGCCCGCCCGGATAGCCACGCCTTCTTCGTCGAGCAGTTGCCCCACGTCGTGGGGATGAATGTCTTCAAGATGGAAGGAAATCACGCCGGCTTTGTCTTTCGCTGTCCCGATGAACCGGATATCCTCCAGACCGTGCAGAACGTCGGTTCCGTAAGTCAGCAATTCCTGCTCGTACGCGGCGATACGATCCATGCCTACGGTCTGCAAGTAGTCGACGGCCGCGCCGAGTCCCGCCGCGCCCGCGACGTTTGGCGTACCCGCTTCGAATTTGTAGGGTAGCTTATTGTAAACCGTCTTCTCAAAGGATACGGAAAGGATCATGTCGCCTCCGCCTTGATACGGCGGCATGGCGTCAAGCAGCCTTTCTTTGCCGTACAGGATCCCGATGCCCGTGGGACCGAACATCTTGTGGCCGGAAAACACGTAGAAATCACAGTCCAGTTCCTGCACGTCAACAGCCATATGCGGTACCGCCTGCGCGCCATCCAAAAGCACTGGCGCGCCCGCGGCGTGGGCTCGGTTGATGATCTCCCGGACCGGGTTGACGGTTCCCAACGCGTTGGACACATGGACGACGCCAACCAGCTTGGTGCGGTCGGTCAGTAACTCGTTGAACGCCGTCATGTCCAGTTCGCCCGCGTCGTTGATGGGAATCACGCGAAGCTTGGCGCCCTTCTCCTCGCACAGAATCTGCCATGGCACGATGTTCGAGTGGTGCTCCATGTGAGTGAGGAGCACTTCATCGCCTTCGCCGATATTCTCGCGTCCGTAACTGTTGGCGACGAGGTTGATGCTCTCCGTGGTTCCGCGGGTATATACGATTTCGCTCACGCTTCTCGCGTTAATGAATTGCCGCACCTTTTCCCGCGCGCCCTCGAACACTTCGGTCGAGCGTTCGCTGAGGTAATGGAGGCCTCGATGCACGTTGGAGTTCTGCGTCTCATAGTAACGCGTCACCGCATCGATTACCTGCTGCGGCTTCTGACTCGTCGCGGCGTTGTCGAGATACACCAGCGGTTTGCCTTTGCGCTGAAGGCTCAGAATAGGGAAGGCCTGGCGGACGCGCTCAATGTCAAGAGGCGCTTCGGTGGCGCTTCGGCGGCCGTCCCTCGAATTATCATGCTCCGTCATCAAGGTCATTACCGCCCTTCTTTCTCCGGCAACTTCTTGTGTCTTTCGGGACTGTAACGATCGAAAACCCAGCGATCCAGCCGATCATGCAGCGGCTCGACCCCTACTTGTTCGACTACCTCGCTCGCGAATCCGTAGGTCAACATACCACGAGCCATGGCCTCAGTCATGCCGCGGGTGCGGAAATAGAAAATGACCCGCTCGTGAGGACTCCCCGTCGTCGAACCATGGGTGCATTTCACGTCGTCGGCGAAGATTTCGAGTTGCGGCTTCGTGTCAATAGTCGCCGATTCGGACAGCAGCATGTTGCTGTTCAACTGGTTGGAGTCCGTCTTCTGCGCGCCGGGCCGCACCATGATGTGACCGGTGAACACGCCGCGGCTCTTGCCGTCCAAGACACCCTTGTAACCAATCCAGCTTGTACAATGGGGCTGGGCGTGTTCAATACTCGTGAAATTGTCCACCAGCTGATCGCTATCGGTCAGGTACAAGCCGTTGAGTTGGCAATCGCCGCCTTCGCCGTCCAACAGGGTGGACAGATCGTGCCGCACGATTTTGCCGCTCAACGTGAAATTGAACGAGCGGAACACGCTATCTTTTCCCTGATGCGCCCGCAGGCCCGCCATGTGGAACGCGTTGGAGCTCTCTTCGGTTACTTTGTAATGCTGAAGATTCGCGCCTTCGCCGACGACCATTTCAGTGATCGGGCTCGTCAGATATGTCCCTTCGGCCTTCTCAACGCAGAAATGGCTCTCTACAAAGGCCGCCTGGCTCATGGCTTCGGCCACGACCAGCGTGCGCGGAAAGACCGCCAAAGGCGCGTCGCCAGGAACCGTGAGGTAAATCAGATGAATGGGGCGCTCCAACACGGCCCCTTTTGTGAAATGGATCAGTGCGCCGTCTTGAAACATGGCGCTGTTTAGCGCGGTGAACATGTTGCTGCGCGCGGTGACGTGTTGATCGAGGTTGGCTTTGAGCACGGCCTCGCGTTCGGCGCCAGCCTCGCGTAGACTGGTCGCGGCGACGCCTTTGGGCAGCTCTTCGATACGCGACAATTCGGGCACAAACCTGCCATTCACAAATACGAACTCGGCCGCCGCCGCTTCGGTAAGCCGCCGGTGTTCCAAGGCAGGTTCGCTTTCGGGCACAGATGGAATGTCCTTGGCTGCGGCGAAGGACGTGCGCAGGATCGGTTTGATATTGGTGAACCGCCAATCCTCTTCCTTGTAGTGCGGGAAGTCCCGCTCACGCACCTGTTGCGCGCCACTCTCGCGCGCATCACGAAACCACTGTGGTAGCTGGGCGCCGTCAAGATGCTCCAATTCCGCGAGAAAGCGGTCTTTCGGTGTTTCCTCTACCGCGTGTTTCTGAGCGGGCGCATTTGATTTGGTCATAATACGTGCAGACTCCCAGGGAAACCGGCGCGCCGATTTCGCCGTTGATCTCGGTTCCGGGCCGGCTGTTACGCTGGCGCGGTGTCATGCTTGAGCCAGTCGTAACCTTTCTCTTCAAGCTCCAAGGCGAGCTCTTTCTCACCGGAACGGACCAGCCTCCCGCCATACATCACGTGCACATAATCGGGCACAACGTAGTTCAGCATGCGTTGGTAGTGGGTGACGAGGATCATCGTCCGTTTCGGACTACGCAGGCGATTCACGCCGTCGGCGACAATACGCAGCGCGTCGATATCCAGTCCCGAATCGGTCTCGTCCAGAATCGCGAGTTTCGGTTCAAGCACGGCCAATTGCAGGATTTCATTGCGCTTCTTCTCGCCTCCGGAAAAGCCTTCGTTCACAGGCCGGTTCGCGTAGTTCGGATCAATGGCTACCTGCTCCATTTTTTCATGTAGCAGTTGTTGGAACTCCATGGCGTCCAATTCTTCGAGGCCATGGCTCTTGCGAATCTCGTTAAGAGCGGCTTGCAGGAAATAGGCGTTCGTGATGCCCGGAATCTCCGTGGGATATTGAAAGGCCATGAACACGCCCAGCCGCGCGCGCTCTTCGGCCGGCATTTCGAGCAGGTCCTGGCCAAGCAGCTTCACTTCGCCCTCAGTGACTTCATACGCTTCGTTGCCTGCGAGGACCTGCGCCAGCGTACTCTTGCCGGAGCCGTTCGGGCCCATGATCGCGTGGATCTCGCCTTCGTTCACTGTCATGTCGACGCCGCGAAGGATCTGGTTGCCCTCCACGGAAACATGCAGATTCTTTATCTCAAGCAGCATTAGCCAACGCTCCCTTCCAGACTGATCTCAAGCAATTTGGTCGCCTCCACCGCGAATTCCATAGGCAGATGGTCGAAGACTTCCTTGCAATAGCCGTTAATGATCATGGAAATGGAGTCTTCCGGCCCGATGCCCCGCTGGCGGCAGTAGAACAACTGATCTTCACTGATTTTCGAGGTGGACGCCTCATGCTCGGCGCTCGACGTGTGGTTGCGCACCTCGATGTAGGGGAAGGTGTGCGCGCCGCACTGGTCGCCGATGAGCAGCGAGTCGCACTGCGTGTAGTTCCGGCTGTTGCTGGCCTTCGGCATCACTTGGACCAAGCCGCGGTACGTATTATTGCCCCGGCCCGCCGATATGGTCTTCGAAATGACAGTGCTTCGTGTGTTCTTGCCGAGATGGAGCATCTTCGTGCCGGTATCCGCCTGCTGCCGCTTATTGCTCAGCGCCACGGAATAGAACTCGCCGATCGAGTTGTCGCCCTGTAGCACACAACTCGGATACTTCCACGTGATCGCCGACCCTGTCTCAACTTGGGTCCACGAAATCTTCGCGTAATCGCCCGCGCATTTGCCGCGCTTGGTCACGAAGTTGTAAATACCGCCGCGCCCTTCGTCGTCGCCGAGGTACCAGTTCTGAACCGTGGAATAGTTCACCGTAGCGCCGGCCTTCGCGTAGATCTCGACGACCGCGGCGTGCAGTTGGTTCTCGTCGCGCTGCGGCGCCGTACAGCCTTCGAGGTAGTTCACGCTAGAGCCTTCCTCCGCCACGATGAGCGTGCGTTCAAATTGACCGGTCTGCGCCGCGTTAATGCGAAAATACGTGGACAGGTCCATGGGGCACTTCACGCCTTTTGGAATGTAACAGAAAGAGCCGTCGCTGAAGACCGCCGAGTTCAGGGCCGCGAAGTAGTTGTCGTTATGCGGCACTACCGAACCCAAATACTCCTTCACCAAATCGGGGTGATTCTTCACCGCCTCGCTGAACGAGCAGAAGATGATCCCTTTTTTGGCAAGAATGTCCTTATGCGTCGTCGCCACGGACACGCTGTCGAACACGGCGTCGACCGCCACGCCAGCCAGCGCTTTGCGTTCCTCAATGGGCACGCCTAAGCGCTCGAAGGTGCGAAGGAGTTCGGGGTCCACCTCGTCGAGACTTTGTGGTTTGTCTTCGTCGCGTTTTGGCGCGGAGAAATAGCGTTGCGCCTGATAGTCGATGGGCGGATAGGCCACGTTTACCCATGTGGGCTCAACCATCTCCAACCAATTGCGGTAAGCCTTCAGACGCCATTCAAGCAACCATTCGGGCTCTTCCTTTTTCGCCGATATTGCAGCGATAATATCTTCGTTCAACCCCGGGGGGAAAGTGTCCTGATCAATCTCAGTGACCCAGCCCCACTTGTATTCCTTGTTCGCGAGATCCGCGATTTCGCGGTTGCTCTGCTCAACGCGGGTACCGGTGTACCGCGGTTCGTCGTTCTCGGTTTTCGGCGTGCTCATGGGCAACTCCTATATCATCCTCAGGCGTAAGCCGCACAGTATGCTGTAAACGAAGGCGCTTGGCAACTATGCAAACCGTGTACTGAGCATAAACCAAATTGGACAGGCCGGGCATTCCCTTTGCATACGCTTGGAGGACATCGCCCGGCGCGCAGGCGGCTGCGCGGCCCATCCGTCATGCTGAGCACAGGGAGATGTGAAGAGCGCCATTTTGCGCTGGGGCGCGCCCAGAAATAATAGCATCGCTCTCTGGGAAACAGAGCAGGTAAGAGGCCTATTCCCAATCGCTTGGCCTAGAAAAGACTACAATTCCAGATGATACACGAAACCGCGCCGTAATTCGACCATAACCGCCGCCGTGGAGATTCATATTCGAAGTGCAACACCCAGCCAGCTTCGGGAATGCCATTGGTAGCCGTGAAGCTAGAGGCGCGCATTGGAGAGATAGAAAGGAAGACATCGTGGGCTCGATTCGGTACGCTGAGGAGGTTAGAAGCCAACAGCAACCGAAAGGAGTGTCCCACGATGCCTGGAACCCATCTTACCGCATGCGAACGGGGTCAGATCGAGGCTTTACATACCCAGGGCTATTCGTTGCGCGCAATTGGAAACCAACTGGGCCGTTGTCATACGGCCATCAGCCGGGAGTTGCGCCGCAACAGCACGGGCAAGCAGTACCAAGGCGGGCTTGCCCACACCCGTTACCAGCAGCGCCGCCAACCATGCCGTCCGCGCCGCCGGTTGGAGCATCCGCCCTTGCGCGCTTATGTGAAAGACAAAATCGGCAACCACAGCTGGACGCCCGAGCGGGTGACCAGACGCCTGCGCGTGGACTATCCCGCAGACTCGCGCATGCGCGTGAGCCACGAGACCTTTTATCAAGCCATCTACAGCGACCACAGCCTGTATTACCTCATCCCTTTGTTGCCCCAAGCCCGGCCCAAACGCCGTCCCAGGGGACACGGCAAAACCCGGCGCGCGCCCAGCATTCCCAACCGGGTGGGCATCGAGCACCGGCCCGCCCACATCGAGCAACGCAACGAATTCGGCCACTGGGAAGGCGATACCGTCGTGGGCAACAACCAGGATGGCTTCCTGGTCACCCTCGTCGAACGAACCTCTCGCCTGTTGCTCGCTGTAAAGACCAAAACCAAAAACGCTGCCGAGGTTGCCAAGGCCACTATCGACGCTCTGCTGGATATGCCCGTGTCTTGGGTCAAAACCATCACCTTCGACAACGGAAGCGAGTTCGCAAAGCACGAGCAAATCGCCAAAGCTTTGGGCGTCAACATCTATTTCGCCGACCCTTACGCCTCCTACCAGCGCGGAACCAACGAGAACACCAACGGACTCATTCGACGCGAGCTGCCAAAAACAACATCGTTCACCAGCCTGTCTCAGCGCGGCCTAAACATCATCACTCAACTGATAAACAACATGCCCCGAAAATGCCTCACGGATCTAACCCCCAACGAAATCTTCCAAATACAACGGCAAAACCTCCGTGTTGCACTTGGCTCTTGAATCTGGCCTCGCTTAGCGTTTGTGCCTGCGGGGGCGCACCCGTACAATAGGGGCTTTCCCCGCAAAACGTGGAGCGGCAAGTCAATCCCACGGGAACCCTTCTTATGCAGCTTACGGGAGAAACCTTTGCTCATGGTCGATGAAGAACTGTTGAAAATACTCGTTTGTCCGGAAGACAAGTCGCCGGTAACTCCGGCGGATGCAGATCTGGTGGCCAAGGTGAACGAGGCCATCACGGCCAAGACCCTCAAGAACCGGGGGGGCGAGACGGTCGAGGAGCCCATTGAGGCCGGCCTGATACGTGAAGACGGCGCCTATCTGTATCCCATCCGGGACGACATCCCCATCATG